>JAZSNZ010000057.1:0-3423 GCA_045536645.1 Acutalibacteraceae bacterium | reverse complement strand
CGCCGATGGAAGGGTTGCAGGGCATCATGGCCACCGCTTCCAGATTGATGGAAAGCAGCAGCGTCTTCATTCCCATTCTTGCCGCGGCAAGCGAAGCCTCTATGCCGGCATGACCGCCGCCCACAACGGCTATATCGCAGTTAAGTTCCATAAATAACTCCGTAATTTGCTAAAATTTATAGTCCGACTATTTTCCCACGCAAAAGCGTGAAAAAATGCTGTCCACTATTTCACGTCCCACACTTCTGCCGTCCAGCTCGCCCAATTCTCCCAAAGCACTTTCAAGCAGCATTCCGCACATATCCTTCATGCCGCCTCTGAGATTGTCAAGGGCATCGGCAACCTTTTCTCTCGTTTTGAAGATGTTTGCGTACTGACGTGCGTTGGTTATAAGTCCACCGTCGGAGGGGTTGATGTGCCTGCTGTCATAAAGCAGGGTGATTTTTTCGTAAAGGGTATTAAGTCCGTCACTGTTTTTTGCGCTGATGCACACGCTGTCAAAAGGAATACGGGGCACCGAGAAGGTATCGGTGTCGATTTTGTTTATTACGGCTATGACCTGTTTTTTTGAGCTCAAGAGCGCATCTATAATGTACGTATCGTCCTCGGTGAGAGGCTTTGAGCCGTCAAACACCGCCAGTATAAGCTCGCTCTTTTCCATAAGCTCCAACGAAAGATCTACGCCTATTTTTTCCACCGTGTCATCTGTGTTGTCGCGTATTCCTGCGGTGTCATGCAGATTGAGAATAATGTTGCCCACACTGACACGTATGTCTATAACGTCGCGGGTAGTGCCGGGAATATCGGTGACAATGGCTCTGTTTTCACCCGCAAGGGCATTGAAAAGCGAGGATTTTCCCGCATTTGGTTTTCCCACGATAGCCGTGTCAACACCGCCTGTAACAGCCTTTCCTGTTTTATAGGAATCTTTTAATGAGTCTGTCAGACGGAGAATTTCCGTAACCTCGTTTTCAAGCTGACTGTCGTCCATATCCTCAAGGTCCTCCTCGGGATAATCGATAGAGGCGTAGAGGGTGGATACCACGCGGACGAGATTATCGTGTATTTCATCTATCTTTTGTGTAAGCCTGCCCGAAAGCTGACTGTGTGAGAGAAGAGCCGCTGCCTCACTGCCTGCATCAAGAAGCTCTGCAACAGCCTCGGCTTGTGTGAGGGTAAGCTTTCCGTTAAGAAAGGCACGCTTGGTGAATTCGCCTGCCTGTGCCATGACAGCACCCGAGCAAAGCGCCGCTTCCAGCACCATGGCGGTTATCTGCACACCGCCGTGGCAGGATATTTCCACCATGTCCTCACCTGTAAATGAGTTGGGCGTGCAGTAGCGCGTCAGAACACCGCGGTCAATTACTGTACCGTCCTTCATTATACCGCCGTATACTGCATGGCGGGGCGGGAAATCCATAATTGACTGTCTGTAATTCGGCTTGAAGCATCTGTCAGCCACACTGAAAGCGTCCTCACCCGAAATGCGTATGACGGCAACACCGCCCTTGCCGTAGGGGGTGGATATTGCGGCGACGGTACTCATGAATTGAGAAGTATATCCTGAGAGCCGCTGATAAAGTCGTTCATTTCCTCAACCGTCAGCGAGCGCTGGGATATTACAGCAAGCATATATATCTGCTTTGCAATTTTAGCCGCCTTGTCTTTTGTGTCGGCAGAGGCTATCATGCTTTCGACCTTCTTTATAAGAGGACTTGCCATGTTAATGACAAGCTTTTCGTCGGTGGGCATGGGAGGCATACCGATGTCGTTTCTTGAGTACATCTTCATCATGTCCGCAAAGCGTCTCTGCTGCTCGGAAAGCAGAATGACCGCAGGGATATTTTCGTCCTTGAGCATTTCGCATTTGACCTCCATATCCTTTTTACCGAGCGCCTCCTTGAAGAAGTCTTTGAGTATCTCGTTTTCGGTAACATCGTTTTCGCTTTTAAGGGCATCGTCCATATCCGAGTCGACGCGGATAAACTTCATTTCTGCTTCTTTTTCAAGGAATGAAATGAACTGCTGGTCTATCATGGCGTTAAGCATAACCACGGTAATATCCTGACTCTTAAGAAGCTCGATGTATCTGTTCTGCTGAACAGCGTCGGTGGCATAGTAGATTTTGTCCTTTATTTTGCCCTCGGCGTATTCGGCGCGGGTCACATATTTGCCCTCGGTGGTCTTGAAAAGGATAATATCCTTTACACGGTCAAAGAATTTCTTGTCGCGCATACAGCCGTATTCGATAAATGGCTTTATGTCATCCCAGAAGCTTTCGTAATTCTCGCGCTCGGTGTTGAACAGCGAGTTGAGCTTGTCGGCAATTTTCTTGATGATGTGGGCTGATATTTTGGAAACATAGCCGTTGTTTTGCAGGTAGCTTCTGGAAACGTTGAGCGGAAGTTCGGGACAGTCCAGAACACCCTTGAGCATCATGAGATATTCGGGGATTACTTCCTTTATGTTGTCCGCAACGAACACCTGATTGTAATAAAGCTTTATCTGACCCTCCAGATTCTCATACTCATGCATTAGACGGGGGAAGTAGATTATACCCTTGAAGTTGAGGGGATAATCCGCATTGATGTGTACCTGAAAGAGAGGCTCGCGGTAATCGTTGAACAGCTTCTTGTAGAAGCTTTTGTAATCCTCATCCTTGCACTCCGAGGGGGATTTCTGCCACAGAGGCTGTGTATCGTTGATGGGAGAGAGAGGCTTTTCAGTGCCGTCCTCATTCTTTTCAGGCTCCTTGCCAGCCTCGGTGAAGTAAATTTCGATAGGCATGAAGGAACAGTATTTGTCCAGAATGGAGCGCAGCCTTGCGGTGTCCAGAAATTCCTTTTCATCCTCGTTTACATGCAGGATGACCTCTGTACCGCGTTCAGCTTTGTCGCCCTCGCCCATGCTGAATTCTCCTGCTTCGTTGCAGGTCCAGAACGAAGCCTTTTCAGATTCGATAAAGGATCTTGTCTTTATGTCAACGGTGTCCGCCACCATGAATGCGGAATAAAAGCCAAGACCGAAGTGACCGATAATGCCGGACTCGTTCTTTTCGTCGTCGTATTTCTGTATGAATTCCAAAGCGCCCGACAGAGCTATCTGATTGATGTATTTTTTGATTTCATCCGAGGACATACCGATACCGTTGTCCTTTACGGTGAGGGTTTTGTTCTCTTTGTCGATTATCACATCTATACGCGGAGAAGCACCATCGTCCTGCGCTTGGTTGAGTGAAACGAGTCTGCGGTATTTTGTAATTGCATCACTGGCGTTTGAAACCAGCTCGCGCAGAAAAATCTCCTTGTCGGAGTAAAGCCATCTCTTGATTATGGGGAATATATGCTCGGTTTGTACCGATATTCCGCCCTTTTCAAACTTGTTATCCATTTTAAGCTTCCTTTCTGTTGAGTAGATATAATA
>JAZSNZ010000190.1:0-11248 GCA_045536645.1 Acutalibacteraceae bacterium | reverse complement strand
TATTACAAGCAGCTGGATAAAAAAGACAAGAGACGCTATTGGGTGGACGGTATACTCAATAATGCACTCTACATTCTCATGGCAATATTTATCATTTATACCGCTATCGTAAAACCCAACTTCCTCTCGCTCGGATCTATCGCCAACCTTATAACACAGGTTGCGGCGTATATTCCTATGGCACTGGGCATTGCAGGCTGTATCGTTCTGACCGGTACCGACCTTTCGGCAGGACGTATACAGGGTCTTACCGCTGCTATCGCAGGCGTTATGCTCCAGAAGAGCGGCTTTGTCAACAAGATGTTCGATAACCTCCCCAAGGTAAATATCTGGTGGATTCTTGTTGCACTTCTCACTGTCGTTGCAGTCGGTGCAGTTATCGGTCTTGTCAACGGCTTCTTCGTTGCAAAGTTCAACCTTCACCCCTTTATTGTTACCCTTTCAACCCAGCTGATCACCTACGGTATCATTCTGTGGTTCTTCTCCCTCAACGGCAACAACAGCCAGCCCATCTCCGGTCTTGATGATAAGTACAAGAAGTTCGTAACAGGCGAGATGTTCCGTCTTGGCGGCATTGCTGTTCCATGGTATGTTCTCTACGCAATCATCCTTACCGTTCTTATGTGGTTTGTCTGGAACAAGACCACCTTCGGAAAGAATATGTTTGCAGTAGGTTCCAACTCCGAGGCTGCAAAGGTCTCCGGCGTCAACGTATTCCTTACCACCGTTCTCGTACACACCCTCGCAGGTGCAATGTACGGCTACACAGGCTTCATCGAAGGCGCACGCAGCGGCTCCGTTGCAGCAGGTACAGGTCTTAACGCAGAGTGCGATGCTATCGCAGCATGCGTTATCGGCGGCGTATCCTTCGTCGGCGGTACCGGTAAGATAAGCGGTATTATCATGGGCGTATTCGTCCTGCGTATAATCTTCGTAGCACTTACCATGCTGGGCGTTGACTCCTCCAGCCTTTACATCATCAAGGGCGCTATCATCCTCTGCGCATGCGCACTTGATATGCGTAAGTATCTGGTGAAGAAATAATGAGTAATTTTCCCGAAGAAAACAAAGAATACGATGAGGAAAACGGCATAATCGAAAGTGCTGACACTTCTTCTGAGGAAATAAGTGAACAAGGCACCGATAAAGCCGAAGAACCAAAAACAAGAGAATTTCGCGGGCTTTACAAGTATGTGAAGATTCCCGTAAAGGCTCTCGATGCGATCATAATCGTCTGCATCGCAGTAATTATCATCGTTATGGCAATTGATATGAGAAATCCGGGCTTTACCATAACCTTTGATTCAAAGGGCGGTACCGACGTGCCTGCACAGAATCAGATGTACGGTCAGCTGCTGGATGAACCCGAGCCTCCCACAAGAGAAGGCTATGTATTTACCGGCTGGTACACCGACTACGCCTGCTATGATATATGGGACATGGAAAATGACCGTATAGAAACAGACATAACGTTGTACGCAGGCTGGGAAAAATCATAAAATAAATTCGGCGCCTTCGTTTGTAGAGTAAAATCTGACAATGAGGGCGCCGAATTTAAATCTTATTTCAGGAGATGCATTATTATGTACAACGCATCAGAAAACCGCTACAGCAGCATGACATATAACCGCTGCGGAAAAAGCGGATTGAAGCTCCCTGCTGTATCGCTGGGACTGTGGCACAATTTTGGCGACAGCGCCAACATGGACAATATGAAGGAGCTGTGTTTTACCGCCTTTGATAACGGCATAACCCACTTTGACCTTGCAAATAATTACGGCCCCTCTGCAGGCAGTGCAGAGATAAACTTCGGCCTTATTCTCAAGGACAGCCTTAAACCTTACCGTGATGAGCTGATAATCAGCACCAAGGCAGGCTATACCATGTGGGACGGCCCCTACGGCGACTGGGGAAGCAGGAAGTATCTGCTGGCAAGTCTCGACCAGAGCTTGAGACGCATGGGTCTTGAGTATGTTGATATATTCTATCATCACAGAATGGACCCGGAAACTCCCCTTGAGGAGACGATGGGAGCACTGGCGCAGGCAGTGCACAGCGGAAAGGCACTGTACGCAGGACTTTCAAACTATGACGGCGCGACTCTCGAAAAAGCCACCGCCATACTCAATGACCTCCGCTGTCCTTTTATAATCAATCAGAATAAGTATTCCATTTTTGACCGCACAATAGAAAACAACGGTCTTAAGGATACCTCGAAGAAGCTCGGCAAGGGCATAATCTGTTTCTCACCCCTTGCACAGGGAATGCTGACAGACCGATATCTCAACGGAATCCCTGCTGACAGCAGAATCAGAACCAGCGGAATATTCCTTAATGAAAATGCTCTGACAGAGGAACGCCTCAGTCAGATACGCAGTCTCAATGACCTTGCCGCACAGCGCGGACAGACACTGGCAGAAATGGCGCTGAGCTGGATTCTCCGTGACGATGCAATAACAAGCGTTCTCATCGGAGCATCAAAATCCGCACAGATAATTGATAATATCGGCGCGCTTAAAAACACATCCTTTACCACAGAAGAGCTTGCACTTATAGACAGAATATCGTTGTGATAAAAGTATAAAACAAAGTATAAAGTCAGGTGAGAAATATGATTTATTCTGCTTCTGCAAAATTAATTGACTATGCAGTAAAAAATCAGCTTATAACAGATGAGGACATATTTGTTGTAAGAAACGCCCTTATGAGAGCTCTTGAGCTTTCGGACTGGACAGATGAGGAATGCGAATGGAACGGCGAGAGTATAGATGATGTACTGGCGCCAATTATAGACTACGCCTGCGAAAAAGGGATAATTGAGGACACGGCAAACAACCGTGACCTGTTTGACACAAAACTGATGGGGATAGTCACCCCCATGCCGAGAGAGGTCAATGCCCTTTTCAGAGCCGACTATGCCGTCAGTCCCGAAAGAGCGACAGACAATTACTATGAACAGTGCAAAAAGCTCAACTATGTGCGGGCAGGCCGCATAGCAAAGGATCTTAAATGGACCTACGACTGTGAATACGGCACTCTCGACATAACAATTAACTGTTCAAAACCCGAAAAGGACCCCCGTGATATTGCAAAAGCGAGAGAGCAGAAATCATCCGCTTACCCGAAATGCCAGCTTTGCCCTGAAAATGCGGGCTTTGCAGGTCATGCAAACCACCCTGCCCGGCAGAATCTCCGCCCTGTACAGATCGTGGTCAACGGAGAAAAATGGCAGTTCCAGTATTCGCCTTACGGCTATTACAACGAACACTGCATAGTTTTCAACAACGAACACATACCCATGAAGATAGACAGAGCGGTGTTTGACAAGCTGTTTGATATAATAGATTATCTGCCCCATTACTTTGTCGGCTCAAATGCCGACCTGCCCATTGTAGGCGGCTCGATACTCAGTCACGAGCATTTCCAGGGCGGAAGATATACCTTTGCAATGGCGAAGGCGCCTGTGGAAACCCCCTTTACTCTCGCAAAATTCCCGAATGTTCAGGCAGGCATAGTAAAATGGCCCATGTCTGTAATTAGGGTCTCCTCCGCAGACAGAAACGAGCTTGCCGACTGCTGCGGCGAGATACTCCGCAAGTGGAGAAGCTACAGCGATGAAGAGGCAGGAATATTTGCCGAAACAGAAGGTGTCCCTCACAACACCATAACGCCCATAGCAAGGAAAAAAGGTGATATTTTCGAGTGTGATCTTGTTCTTCGCAATAACATAACCACAGAGGACAGACCCCTTGGTGTATTCCACCCCAATCCTTCCCTTCACCATATCAAGAAGGAAAATATAGGACTTATCGAAGTCATGGGACTTGCGGTTCTTCCGTCAAGGCTTGCAAAGGAGCTTGTATCCCTTGAAAGTGCAATGCTCGAAAAGGCCGACCTCAAGGGATCTGACGAACTTGCACAGCATGAAGAGTGGGCACAGGATATACTTGAAAGATATCCTGATTTCTCGAAAGAGAACGCAAGATCGATCATCGAAAAGGAAGTCGGAAAAGTATTCCTTGAGGTGCTGGAAGACGCAGGTGTCTACAAGCGAACAGAGGCAGGAAAGAATGCTTTCATGCGCTTTGCGGAAAGCCTGTAGTCGAAAATATGATATAAAGAACCCAACCGGTTTCTGTCAGAGGATATCGGTTGGGTTCTGTCTGTTTTTAATAAATTTGTAGTAGCTGTTTACAAGGCTTATGTATCCGAGTTCCTTCATTTTTTTGTAACGGAAATCAAACCTCGATTTTGAATAATTGCCTTTTGCGATATATCGAACACAGTCCTGCATGTAGGAATCGAGTATATGAAGGCTTTCATCGGTGTTGATAACGGGAAAATACCATCGTGTCCATGTAGCCTCACTGTTTGACGGATTATCAAAGAGCTTTCGGTTGAAGTTGCTTATAAATGCCCGTACTGCTCGTTCATCGGAAGCACCATTTCTGATCTTCCATCGATAAAGAGTTCGTGCCTTGCGTTTCATTTTCTTTTTTAGCTTTTCGAGTGCGGCGGACGAAACATCGATTTTTCCGTCAAGGTAGGAAAAACCGAGAAAATCCCACTTCTCATGAGGCGGTGTCAGCAGCTCCTTGGAGGTGTTAAGGGTCAGATTATGTTCTGACAGCATGGTTCTGAGCTTGTCTGCATGGGCTTTTATTTCCTGCTCTGTATCGGCAAATATTATGATATCGTCGGAATATCGCAAATAAATAACGTTTCTTTTCGCATAATACTCATCAATATCCCTAAGATAAAGATTTGCAAGAAAGGAAGATACCGGAACGCCTGCCATTATGCCTTTTTTCTCCTTGACAGCCATGCCGTCTCGCATAACATAAGGATTTTCAAGTATGGAACGGAGAAAAGAAAAGAGCTTTGGATCATCGCTGAGGGTGTTTTCAAGAACGGGCAGAAGAAGGGAGATGTCCACGGAATTGAAATAATCGCTTATATCTGCCTTGTATGAATACTTGTTTTCGATGCCGTTGATGGAGGACAGCCTGCGGATAACGGATTTTACGGTGATTTTCTTTCTGAAAGAGCAGAGATTATCCGAAAAAACACTGTCGTACCTGAGCAGACAGAAAGAGATAAATTTAAGAAAGTATTTTTCTCTTTTTTCAAAAAGATACACTGTTCTTTTTCTGGAAGAAAACTGCTTGTTGACTGTGGATGCGCATGGTGTGGGGAAAAGTGAAGTGCCAAAGAACGCATCAAAACAGCCCTCGTATTCTCTGCCGAGCACGAAGGCGCGAAGCTCCTCTGCTTCCCGGGAAGGGAGGAAGCGATCTGTCAGTCTGTAATTGAGAAATTCTATCCATGCATGATGGTCAGTTAAAAGCTCTGATATAATTTTCATAGGCAAAAAATGAATAAAGCAAGGGGAAAGGTGATTTGAAATCCTTTTAAGGATACCGGACTCAACGCAAAGCGGCTGCCTGCAAAGCCTTTATCTGCTCTGTGCTTCGTCCATGACAGGCGCAAAGCATTTCCCCTTGCTTTATTGACAGTGAAATAGTTTCTTTATTTCTGATTATAGCATTCTGTAAATTATATGTCAAAGATAAAAACACAGCATGCAGAAGAATCTGCATGCTGTGCTCTGATGAATATTTACTGCTGATCTACGCCATCAATTCTGATGATTCCTGAAATGAAAGCATTGGAGGACTCGCTTATATCTCTTATCATAACGCCATCGTTGAACTCATCGCCTTCAACAACCTCAGATTCAAGAATCTTTCCGTCACCGAGGTAGATGCCCACGTGATGGAGCTCGCTCCAGAAATCGCATTCCGTATCGTACTTGCAGTTGATGATAGTGTAGAATATGATGTCTCCCGGCTGTGCATCATCGATATCTGTGATGATTTCTGCACCGTAATCACCGTGGATAAAGGAGTAATACTGCAGATAAACACCCTTGAGCATCTTTATGCCGATATCGCCGAAGACGTGTCTTACAAGCTGGCTGCACTTGAATGTGGTGGGATTCTCGTCCGCTCCTTCATCGCCGTAGCCCTTGTCAAGATTGTCGATACCGCTGTTGATAAGCTTTACAACATTGGAAGAGCCTACCGCTCTTGCAGAGCCGTTTTCATCAAGTTCATAAGAGATGCCGCCGACCTTGACGGTGTTGTTTTTAAGCATTCCCTCATCAAAGTCAAAGTAATACAGAGTATCGCCGACAGATGCAAGTCCCTCAGCCATCTGGCCGCTGACGGGGTAGAAGAAATAGGTTTTTCCGTTACTTGTGACCCAGCCTGTGTCAATGCCGCCGCCTTCTCTGAAGGAATAGACCTTTCCATTGGGGATACGGAAGATGCCTGCAACAGAAGCACCTGTATCGGGATCGAAGTAGTACCTGACATCGTTGAGAGAGTAGTATCCGCTTCTTGCAACGCCCGTTGCATCGCTGAAGCAGTATATTTTTCCCTCTATCTCAGCAAGACCATAGGTAAGACCTGCTGAGTCGTCAGTGAAACAGTATATTTTTCCGCCCACATTCTGCAGACCGTATAGCCTCTGAGCAGTTTCTGAATCAAAGCAGCAGTAGGTTCCGTTGATGATTCTCATGCCTGTTACCGCTCTGCCGTTAGAGGGATTGAAATAATATTCCTCACCGTCTATCTCGACAAAACCTGTCAGACGCTTGCCTGTTGTTTCGTCATAGCAGTAGATACCGCTTTCGTCTGAAACAAGTCCCTTGACCATTGCGCCGTCATCACCGAAAAGGCAGGTTATCTGGGTACCGTCTGAGGTGACAGACTGTACGCCTGTACGCATGACGCCTTCGTCACCGAAGAAGTAAGTTTTGCCGTCTATTTCTGCAAGACCTGTCTGTGCGCCTGTTTCGGTCATGTAGTAACGCTCGCCGTCAGTCATGGTTATCCAGCCGCTCTGTCTTGTGCCGTCCTCGTGGTAATAACAGAATGCACCGTTTATATTATACATACCTGTGAGCATTGCCAGACTTGAGGGACTGAAGTAGTACTCATCGTTGTCTATGGCAGTCTGACCGACTGCAGCACCTGTTTCGGTAAAGAAGTACTTTCTGCCGTCAATATCGATAAAGCCGGTCTGCATTTTACCGTTCTCATCGAAGAAGTACAGTGCACCGTCGATTATCTGTGTGCCTGTGAGCTTTGTGCCGTCCATGCCGTAATAACACTTCTCACCGTCCTCTGTTCCCCATGTACAGGAAAGTTCAGACTGAACGGGAGCAGGTGTTTTGTCGGAGGAGGGAACTGCGGCGCCTGCAAAGTCCTCACCGAATTCATAGAGTACGCCGTTGATCAGAACAGTGCCTGAAACAGCACCGTTTTCGAGGAAGTAGTAGCTTCTGTCACCGATGGTAGAGAGACCGAGTATCTGTTTGCCGGTGACCTCATCAAATCTGAACATTCTGTTGTCAATGGAGACAGTGCCTTTCTGCATCTCGCCTGTCTCGGGGGAGAAGTAGTAACGGTCAGAGCCTATGCGGCGAAGACCTGTGAGCATAGCGCCTGTGAGATTACTGAAATAGTAGGTCATGCCATCTATCTCCTGCAGACCCATGAGGAATGCTCCGTCTCTGACATAATAGTCAAGTCCCGAAACTGTGTGCCAGCCATCTGTTGAGAGTGCAGCGTCAAGCTCTGCTTTTATTGCTGAAACAGAGGTGATACTGCTGTCCTTGCGGAAATAATTGGTATAGGTAGTGCCTGAGGAGTTGGTATAGGTTATAAGACCCAACTGCTGCTCGCCTGTCTCAGTGTCAAAATACACATTGTAATTGAGTCCGCTGAGGCTTGAATGGCAGTAGCCGGTTCTGATTATACCGCTTGTGTAGGGAGCATAAATTACACCGCCTATCTCAACTGCGCCTGTATGAATTCCGGCATCTGAGTCCTTGTCGAAGAGATAGTAATAACCGTTGGAGGGAGAGTAGACCAGACCATCCTTACGAATACCTGTTGTTTCGTCAAAGAAGTACTTTGTACCGCTGATAACCTGCAGTCCGTATCTCATTACGCCTGTATCGCTGAAGAGATAAGTGTTGCCGTCAATCGTCTGCAGTCCGTATCGTGCATCCTTGTTCTTATCGAAGTAGTAGACCTTGTCAGAATCGGACATATAGACAAAGCCGTCAACGCTCTGTGCTGTGACTTCATCGAAGTACATTCTCGCGTTGTCCGCAATTCTTAAGCCTGTTAAGCGCTTGCCTGCAGAGCCGAGGTAATAATATTCACCGTCTATCTCAAAGACACCCGGACCTGTAAGCCTGCCGCGGTTACAGTCGAAATAATAATCACCGCCGTCAGTTTCACGGTACCAGCCTGTATATGCCTCATAGGTAGAGGGGGAGAAGTAGTAGGTTACGCCGTCAGAGGACTGCTTGCCTGACAGTGCCCAGCCATTATCACTGAAGTAATAGAGTTTGCCGTCAATGTTTGTCAGTCCTATGGCTGCCTTGAGAGTATCGGGATCAAAATAAGCCTTACGGACAACCTTATCGCTGCCGCACACCTCCTGCCAACCGGAGATTGCCTTTCCTGTTGCGGGACTGAAATAGTAGAAACTGCCGTCAACATTGACCATCCCGTATTGAACAATACCGTTTTCATTGAGATAATAGAGGTCGCCGTTATAAGACAGAAGACCCGTTGCTGCGCCGAAAATACCATTGAAGAAGTAGGTATTGCCGTTGCCGAGCTGAACAGCGCCCGTAACAGCTTCGCCTGTTTCGGAATCGAAATAATAGCGTATATCATTTATTATCCTGAAGCCTGTTTTCATGACTCCGTAGGAATCAAAATAATACATCTTGCCATCGATTATGCAGGGAGCGGTTTTAAGAGTGTTGTCGTCGTTGACAAAATAGATGTTTCTGTTGAATTCGATAAAGCCTGTCTGAGCTTCACCGTCAGGAGAGAAGTAGTATCTGACGCCGTCTACGTTTACTATACCGGTATTAAGGTGACCGCCGGAGCCGAAGTAATAGTTTGCGCCGTCGATCTGAGTAAGACCGGTTCTTGCTGCAAAGGTGTCGGGATCAAAATAGAATCGTGCACCATCAAGGTTAAGCCAGCCGGAAATTGCCTTACCTGTATTGAGGTCGAAATAGTAACGGCTTCCGTTGTAGCTTACCAGTCCGTAGCGCATGAGACCGGAAACACTGAAAAGGTAGGTGTCACCGTCAATTGTCATAAGGGAATCCTTTACCATTACATGGTCATCGCCAATGTAGTAGGTGTTGCCGTTATGCTCGACAAAGCCGGTGATGGCCTGCTTTGTGACAAGGTCGAAATAATAGGTATCGCCATCAATTTCCTGCATTCCGGAGAGGGATACGCCATAGTCATATTCCTGCTCGGAGAAGTAGTAGAGCTTGCCGTTTACTTCGCGAAGGCCTGCAAAAGGCATCTTCGATCCCTCAAGGAAGTACATATATTCATCGAGGCCTACCTTAACAAAACCGTAGGTCTGAACGCCTGTCTCAGGATGGAAATAATACTGCTCATCAATTATCTGAGTAACACCCCGAGCCATGGCACCGGTTTTATAGAAGTAATAGGTGCTTCCGTCTATTTCTGCCCAGCCTGTCTTTGCGATGTGATTTTCATCGAAGTAGAAGGTGCAGAATTCTTCGGGAGCAAAAGTGAAGCCTGAGGCGGCGGAACCGTCCTCTTTGAAATAGTAGATATTGTCGTCGATGGTCTGTATGCCTCTCTGCATTACTCCGTTGTCATCGAAATAATAAAGATTTCCATCGATAGTATAAAGGTTTCTGGCTAAGGTTCCGTCGTCGAGTGCATAGTAAGTCTTTTCGTTATATTCAAAGAAACCGCGCAGACTTACCGTAAGACGTACGGTTTTGCTTGTAAGGGTGTCGCCGTTGCCGTTAGTCAGGACACAGCGGAAATATCTGCCGATAGTGTCGGGACGAATGGTCTGATATATCCTGTTCTGGTTTTCGGCATAGGTTGTGAAGCTTTCGCCATCGTCACTTGCTTCCCAGCGGAAGACAACATCCTCTCCGCCTGCCTGAATGTCAAACTGAGCCATAACGTCAGGTGCATCAGAAGCACTCACAGGCTGAGAAACGATGGCAAACTCATCGGATATTGTCAGCCTTGCTGCGTCAGATGCCTGCTTGCTTCCATTGGAATCGGTCACGATGCAGCGGTATATCCAGCCGTTCTTGTTAGTTGTGGCAGCAGAGGAATAACGAGCGGTGGTAACAGAACTTATGCTCCAGCTCGCACCGTTATTATTGCTTATCTGCCACTGATAGGTACTGGAATCGTCTGCAGCAACGACCTCGAAGAACATCTTGCCGTTTACGCAGGCTGTAAAGTCACGGGGGTGAGAAATGATGATTTCGGATTCCTCGGTGACGGATACGGTATTTGTTACGCAGAAATTGCCGTAGTCATCGGATATTCTGCACCTGTAAAGTGCAGTAAAGGAATCTTCGGTGACGGTAAAGGAATATCTGTCCGAGGCAGAATCTGTTCGGGTCCAGTTTTCGCCGTCAGTGGAGCATTCCCACTGATAATGAAGTGCGATTCCGTCGACAGAAACCTTGAATACGGCTGTATCTCCTATCGAGCAGAGAAGGTTTTCGGGCTGAGAGGTTATCTCGATGCCCAGCATGGAATTTACGATGATTCGTGCTGGCTCTGATGTGATGCTGTTGCCTGTAATGTCAGAAACAATACATCTGACCATTCTTCCGTGACGTGCAGCGGTGGCAGATGTGGTGTAAACGGCATGGACAGAAGAGCTCTGCTGCCATGTCTGGCCTTCGTCATCGCTGTACTGCCACTGATAGGTAAGAGCTGTTCCTGCGGCGGAGACAGCGAATCTTGCCGGGTCGCCTGCCTCACAGAACACATCCTCAGGCTGTGAGATTATTTCCAGAAGTCCCTGTATATAAAGGGTGGCAGGATTTGAAATAACAGATTGACCATCTTTATCGGTCACAATGCATCGAACCATTCTGCCGTGACGGGATTCTGTTGCGCTTGTACCGTAGACTGCGGTTTTTACTGTGCCGCTTATCCATGTTTTGCCGCTGTCATCGCTGAACTGCCACTGGTAGGTAAGCCCTGCGCCTGCTGCAGCAACAGAGAATCTTGCAGTGGTATTTGCTTCGGTAATAACGTCGGAAGGCTGTTTTTTGATTTTCAGTATACCGTCAATGAGAAGCTGAGCAGAATTTGAGGTAACAGAATTTCCGTTTGAGTCTGTTACGATA
>JAZSNZ010000384.1:0-3666 GCA_045536645.1 Acutalibacteraceae bacterium | reverse complement strand
TATAACGCACATAAAGCCGCTTATTTGCGCTTGATTATTAAATAAAATTCTATTTTATGCCGGTTTAGCGGATAAATACGCTTTGAAACTTCGCCATAATGTCAAAAAAACGAAATATGTTCGATGATTATGCCGCGGCATCCTATTGCCAAAACGAATCTTTTCAGATATAATGCTAACAACAGATGGCACATCTGATGCTTCCTGCCTTTGCAAAATCAGAATGAACGGGGAATCAGAACATGAAGAAGTATGCCATCGGCCTTTACGAGAAGGCCATGCCGCCAAGCCTGTCCTGGCGGGAGAAGCTGGCTTTTGCCAAGGAGGCCGGCTATGATTTCGTGGAGATCAGCATCGACGTGAAGGATGTCGGTGATGGTATTGGCAACGAGATAGGCTGCGGAAGAGAGGGCGGCACAAAGAACAGCCTCACCCTCTGCCTGCGAATCATCTGCGTGGCCGCTCATTTCAAAGCCTGCCAGCAGCTTTCCGCAGTAAAGAAAATTGATCTCAGTCATTATGCGTTGATAGCGGTAATCTGTACCTTGGTGTAGGGCTGTCTGTGACCCTTTCTCTTAGCATAACCCTTCTTGGGCTTGTAGGTGAAGATGTTGATCTTCTTGCCCTTGCCGTTCTTGAGAACCTTAGCGGTTACGCTTGCGGAATCAACATAAGGAGCACCAACGGTGATGCCGTCGTCAGAGCCGAGAGCCATTACCTGGAAGGTAACCTCGTCATCTGCCTGAACGTCGAGAAGCTCTACATAGATCTCGTCGCCCTTTTCAACCTTATACTGCTTGCCGCCTGTTACGATGATTGCGTACATTGAGTGTTGCACCTGCCTTATTATCAGTCTCGCTGCCATACTTAGGTGAGCCGAAGCTACTTTGACCCAGGGCATGCGGCTGAAATATAATACCACAGAGGACAAACTTTGTCAATAATTTTAAGGAGAAATATTATTAAGGCTGTAATAAAGCCTCCCTCTGATGAGGGAGGTGTCACGGTAATACCGTGACGGAGGGAGAGAAAAAGCTTAACATTAAAAATAAAATGAGCATATTGACGAGCAAAAATGGCTATGATATACTATAGACCACACAATACACGGGGGCGTAAAGGCTTCGACGGGGATTGTAAGTCATGGTAAGCGAGCAGTGGTGGGCACCACTATAAAAGCCTAACCTTAAAAAATAAACGACAACAATAAAGTTGCATTTGCTGCCTAATTAAAGGCGGCCGTCCCGGCGGAGAGTACCGCGGCTTCGTTTGGGGCGTGAATTAGCGGTGAACGTGAACACAGGAGCGTCTCGGCCTGTGTCATGCAATAGAGACTACCGTAGCTTGAAGCCTGCCTGACGGCGGCAAGCGAGGGGAATCCTAAAAGACAGGCTGCGCTCGGAGAAAGCTGTGGTGAGCGGTTTTCGGACATGGGTTCAACTCCCGTCGCCTCCACCAAACGAGTATTGGATTAACACCTGCTTCTTCAGCGGCGGCTTTGCCGCCAAGGTGATGCTCTGATACAAAACAGGAAACCGCCGGTTTAGATTAATTTCTAAGCTGGCGGTTTTTTAATATTGATTGAAAATATGCTGTTTTATGTTAGTGTTAAAGCAATAGAGATATGCAAGTGCAGTTTACATTATAAACATCTTCACATAACTATCAGCTTACTTGTACAATCCATACCGCATGGGGCGGGAGAAGGCAGTGATAATGCCCAGAGATCTGTAGCTTTACACTCCAGCTCAAATATCTCTTTAGCGCAGGACGGTAAATTCTTCGTATCTGTGAATCTTGCGATTATGGGAAGGCTCGGCTTTGCCGCAGATACAATCTCTCTTCCTCTTTCGTTCATGGCAAGTATGCGTATATACGGTGGCAGGCCTGCTGTCAGTTCACTGCTCACACTAAGAAAAGAAGAGAGAATTATCCTGCGTATTCTTGAATGGGAATACCTTTTTGTTTTTATTGTATCGTATAGTTCCGTCAGAGAAGCGGCAGATCGAACCGCACTTGCAATCCTGTTTTCAAGACCCTCGGAAACTTCGAACAAGTTTACATATTCTAAAGCGCTCATAGTTCGGAGTTTAGAAAGAACAGCAATGCCCAGCCTGTTTATATCCGCAGGAGCACGTCCCTTATTTATCTCCTTGGCAATAATATCTCTTGATGCAGCAGGAACATATGCCTGCCAGCCATCACCGCTCAGCATGGTTCTCAGAAGTGAAGCGGAGGCAAAGCCCTCTGAAATCTCACTGCAATCGTGCCCGACACCTATACGTGTCACAGCACAGCAGGGGATAGGTTTGCATAACTTTGATACAGCCAGCATATATTCAACGCCAAGAGTATCATTTGGATTTTTAAGCGGCGCAGCAAGCTCTTCGCCGTATTCATCTGCAACCATTTCATATCTCGCCGCCGCAAGACTGCCGCCGCCTTTTACAGAATCGAACAGCCTGTCCGAGAGCTCATTTACAGCATTTACCGTTTTTTGCAATCGATTCGTATCGCCGCACTCAGAGCCGAAAGAAAGCATATCGACACAGCCGAGAGCATCGAAAATATTCACAGCCCCTGCTGCAAAACGCCCGGCAGGAGCAACTGCCCATGGCACAGGCAGTTCCAGAACAAGATCGGCACCACACTGCACAGCGGCTTTTGCCCTTGCGAACTTTGAAAGGCAGGCACAGTCACCGCGCTGAGTAAAGCTTCCGCTCATGCAGACGGCGATATGAGTCGCTCCAAGTTCGGAGCGGGTTTTTGCAAGCTGATATTCGTGTCCCTTGTGAAAAGGATTATACTCAGCGACCACGCCTGCGACTTTCATATGCACATTACCCTCCAAAAAGCTTAATAAAATGGATAAAAAAGCTATAATGACTTGAAAAAAGCAAAAAACTGTACTATCATAATAACAGTTTGCAAAGTCAATTACAAGGAGTAGATCACAATGAAAATTCTCGTAATCAATGCAGGCAGTAGCTCTCTTAAGTATCAGCTCATCGATATGGACAATGAGTCCGTACTTGCAAAGGGCAACTGCGAGCGTATAGGAATCGGCGGAACCTTTATCACACATAAGCTTCCCGACGGCAGAAGCTTTGAGGTAAAGAAGGAATGCAGCAACCACACTGAGGCATTCGCACTTGTCAAGGAGGCTCTCACTGAGGGCGAGGGCAAGGTTATCAACGATCTTGCAGAGGTTTCCGCAATCGGTCACCGTGTTGTTCAGGGCGGTGCTATCTTCAGCGAAAGCTGTCTCGTAAATGAGAAGGTTATAGAGGATATCGCAGAGCTTGGCGCTCTCGCACCTCTCCACAATCCTGCACACGTTCAGGGTATCAGAGCATCTATCGACACCTTCGGCGAGGACACTCCCCAGGTCGTCGTATTCGATACATCCTTCCACAGCACCATGCCCCCCAAGGCATATGTTTTCCCCATTCCCTGGAAGTATTATGAAGAGTACAAGGTACGACGCTACGGCGCACACAACACCAGCCACAGAAAGTCGGAGGCCAAGCGGTCTTAGGAAGACAAACCAAATGATCAACTCCTTGGCTCACAGAACGACATGGCTACGATCCGACTTCCATTCCCTGGAAGTATTATGAAGAGTACAAGGTACGACGCTACGGCGCACACAACACCAGCCACAGA
>JAZSNZ010000022.1:0-3071 GCA_045536645.1 Acutalibacteraceae bacterium | reverse complement strand
CTTTATACGTGACTTGCGAGATCTTGCCATAAATAAAACCTCACTTTTGGTTTTCTGTAGTGCTTATAACGGTAAACAGCTCGCGGATACGGTCGGTTTCGCCGTTTATGTAGAGCCAGCCGAACAGTGCCTCCAGAGCGGTAGCGCTGTGATAATCGGCATTGCTCGAATTTTTGGGAGTATGTGTGGTGTGAAGATTACGCCCTCTGCGGCAGATATCCTGCTCCTTTTCGGTGAGCAGGTCCATAATTTTTTCGAGAGCCGCAGCCTGAGCTTCGCACCGTACCTGCTGCACGCTTTTGTTGTGCAGCTGATTGGAAGGACAATTGCCTTCGCAGAGCAGGCTTTCACGGGACAGCAGAGTATAGACGGCATCGCCTATGAACGCAAGCGCCGCAGGACTGTAGCTTTTTGGATTGCAGGGGAGATCAAGCAGTCTGCTCAAATGACGCACCCTCTTTTATCAGAATATGAAATCAAATTCGAGATCGTAGATGGAAACAGTATCCTTTTCCTTTATGCCCGCCTTGACCAGAGCATCGATAACACCTGTCTGAGTGAGAACTCGCTCAAAGTAGGAGAGGGACTCGTAATCGTCAAAGTCTATTCTTCTCATGACATCAAGAAGCCATTCACCCTCGACAAAGTAAATATCGTCATGAACAGTAACCTTGACTGAGCGGTCGTTGATAGCGGTAAGATCGGGTTCGGGGATTGGCTCGGGCTCGTAACGGAGCACAGGTGGGAGGGTAGAGAGCATTTCGGTTATCTTGTTTAAAAGCTCATCTGTGCCGACATTGATAGGTGCCATAATGGTAAAGCACTCATAGCCGTTGTCTGCGCAGTACTTTTCAAAATCTGCTATCTGCTCGTCCGTTGCAAGGTCTGATTTGTTTGCCGCAACTATCATTGGGCGCTCTGCTAAGTCCTCGCTGTAATTTCGAAGCTCCTTGTTGATAAGCTCAAAATCACTTATGGGGTCACGACCCTCACTGCCTGCAACGTCAACAACGTGTACAAGCAAGCGGCAGCGGTCAACGTGCCTTAGAAACTGATGACCTAAGCCCAGTCCTTCGCTGGCGCCTTCGATAAGACCGGGGATATCCGCCATAACAAAGCTCAAGCCCTCACCACGGCGGACAACACCGAGATTGGGAGTGATGGTTGTAAAGTGGTAGTTTTTAATCTCAGGCTTTGCCTCGCTGACTGCGGCAATAAGGGAAGACTTACCGACATTGGGAAATCCAACAAGACCGACATCTGCAAGGAGCTTGAGCTCAAGACGCACCATCATCTCTTCTCCCGCTGTGCCCGGCTTTGAAAAACGGGGAGCCTGCCTTGTGGGGGTGGCAAAATGAGTATTGCCCCAGCCGCCTCGGCCGCCCTTTGCAATGATCTTCGGCTCAGCATCGGACATATCCGCAAGTATTCTGCCTGTTGCATCGTCCAGTACCAGTGTGCCCTGCGGTACCTTTATAACAAGATCCTTGCCGTTTTTGCCGAAGCATCTGCCGCTTCTGCCGTTCTCGCCGTTTTCGGCGGCGTACTTTCTCTTGTAGCGGAAATCGGAAAGTGTGGAGAGATTGGTGTCAACCTGAAAGATAATGTTTCCGCCCTTGCCGCCGTCACCGCCGTCAGGACCGCCTGAAGCGATGTATTTTTCTCTGTGGAAGGAAACGGCACCATCGCCGCCCTTGCCTGCTTTTATACTGATTTTAGCGGTATCTATAAACATAAATTCACCTCTTATTTATGTGAAATCCAGTGTGCGATATAAGCCTTGTCAAAAACATAGCCAAGACTCTCGGCTATGGAAAGGGATATCTTCGTTGCTGCATCCCAGCTCGGATAAAGCCCCTTGCTGAGACATTCGAGGATAAGCCTTGATACACAGGCTCGGGCAAGTCCCTGCCTGCGGTGATCTTCACGAGTATCTATTTCTATCTCAACGCCTTTGCTGTAAGCCGAGAAGGAGGAAGCGACACAGACTATTTCTCCGTCCTTCAGTGCGGCAACACCAACGGCATTGCTGTTTTCAAATTCATCAAAGTTTTTAAAATTTCCGACGCCTTCAACCGACCATGGCAGCTTTTCGGCCATGTAGAAAAGCTCTCTGTCGATAAATTTCACTTCATATCCCTCGGGAACAGAAGAAGCAAAACGATTCAGGGCATCTATATCAAAATGGTTTTCGTTCTTGCTTGTAGCGTAACGCTCTTCTTCGTTATAGCGTTCCCCCAGAACCTCTTTTATAAGCGCAGACCATTCTTCATTTTCGGGAACAAGAATGGTACCGAGCCCGGGAAACTCCTCAGGCCATGCCATAATAAGCTCCCTTGCGCAGGGAGAATACACATCACCTGCAATAAAAGAGAAAGCTCCGCTTCCCTTTCTGAAACCGCCGAGCTGAACAACAGCCGCAGTGGGATTTTCTGCATCATCAGCCCACGCGCGTGAAGAATTTCGACCCTCAAGGCAGGAAATAACGGAAGTATCAGCAGTCCACCTGTAAAGAGGTCTTAAAACGTCTCTTTTATCCTTTGCAATCTCAACCATACTCTCTTCTCCGATTTACAATACTAAAATCATGAAAAAACCCGAGGCATCAGCCTCGGGTTATATTCCTTACTGCTCGACGGGATAGACGCTTGCCTTCTTGCGGTCTCTGCCCAGTCTCTCGAATCTGAGGATACCGTCGACTTTTGCATAGAGAGTATCATCGGTACCGATGCCTACGTTCTCACCGGGATGGATGTGGGTGCCTCTCTGTCTGTAAAGAACGTTGCCTGCGAGAACGAACTGACCGTCAGCTCTCTTAGCGCCGAGTCTTTTGGATTCGGATTCACGACCGTTCTTGGTGGAACCCATTCCCTTTTTGTGAGCGAACAGCTGTATATTAATCTTCAGCATTATACTGCACCTCCATGTCGTTCAAAGTAATGTTTTCGCTGTAATCCTCGGCAAGGGACGTAAAGTGAAGTCTCAGACCGTTGAGGATATCAGTGCAGTGCTCCAGCTCCTCTTCGGGAGCAACGAGCATCATGTAGCCTTCGTCGACCTCGATATCAGCA
>JAZSNZ010000019.1:0-8460 GCA_045536645.1 Acutalibacteraceae bacterium | reverse complement strand
ATTTCCAAGCCCTGCTGTATTTATCAGCGAATCTATATTTGTTCTCTCTCTTGAATTTATCGCCTCAAGACCAAGCTTTACAATAAGTCTGTTCTCATCAACAAGGGGCATGACATCTGCTATAGTGCCCATGGCAGCAAGGTCTGCGTAATTTTCCGCAACTATCATCCAGTCACCGCACAGAGCGCAGAGAAGCTTGAAAACAACACCTGCACCGCAGTAGTTTTTAAACTCGCTTTCATCGTCGTACCTGTGGGGGTTAACTACCGCCACAGCATTGGGAAGTATATCCCCGGGCTGGTGGTGGTCGGTTATTACCATGTCAATTCCGAGAGATGCCGCATACTCTGCCTCTTCAATGGCATTGACACCGTTGTCAACTGTGATTATGAGTGTAGCACCCTGCTCGGCTATACGGTCAATGGAGCTTTTGCGTATTCCGTAGCCGTCCCGTACTCTGTCGGGTATAACGGCGAAGGCATTGCCGCCGTTCATTTCAAGGAAAGAAAAAAGCATGGCGGTGGAGGTTATACCGTCAACATCGTAATCTCCGAAAATCGCAATTTTCTCGAAGGATTCAAGGGCCTGCTCAATACGGGCTGCTGCCTTGTCCATATCCTTTATCTCAAAGGGATCTCTGAAAGACGGTTCATTCATGCCCAGCATCATTTCTATCTGCTCGTCTGTAAGAAAGCCTCTTGTTGACAGCAGATGAGCCGTATATCCGGGGACACCGAATCTCTCCGCTATCTCTCTCGATTTCTCCTTATTCGCAGTCATACATTCCCATATTGCGTGAGCCATACCCTTCGCCCCCTTTCCTATTCTTTAAATTATATCATAAAATCCTGTTTATGCAAGCAAAAATGCCCCTTTCCTGCGTTTTTAGAGCAAAAAAGAAAAAACCGCCATTCGATGGCGATTTTTTCTTTAAAGGGAATGTAAAGGAAAACCTAACACATAATCGAATTTAATCAGATCTCGCTCTTTGCTTTTTCAAGTGCGCTGATAACTCTGTCGCACCATGCATCGAATTCGGGATCTTCCTTTTGGAACTCTTCATGCTCCAGAATATTTCTGACAGTATTCTTAATGCCCGTATCCACTCTGACAGTGGCCACAAAATCGGGCACTGCTCTCTTGAGCTTTGAATTGTCAAAAACCACAGAATTAGCCTTGTCGCCAATGAGACTGCCCTCGAAATCATAATCACTTGTCTCTGTCAGGAACCATGAAGGCACATAATAAGCCTTAAGTTCAACGCCCAGTGCATCGGCAATTATTGAATATATCTGATTCCATGTCACGCTCTCATCAGAGGTGATGTGGAATGACTCGCCGATTGCGTGGATATTGCCCATGAGTCCAACAAAGCCCTTTGCAAAGTCGCTGTTGTGGGTCATTGTCCAAAGTGAAGTTCCGTCTCCGTGGATTATAACGGGCTTGCCTTCGAGCATTCTTTTTACAACCTGCCAACTGCCGTTGTTTCCGTGAACGCCAAGGGGAACTGAGCGCTCATCGTAGGTATGGCTGGGGCGTATGATAGTCACAGGGAAACCGTTCTCCCTGTACATCTTCATGAGGAATTCCTCGCAGGCAATCTTGTTTCTTGAATATTCCCAATGGGGATTTGAAAGAGGTGTTCCCTCTGTTATCTTAAAATCAGAAAGAGGCTTCTGATAAGCTGATGCGGAGCTTATGTACATATACTGCTTGGTTTTTCCTGCAAACAGTCTGTAATCGCGCTCTACCTGGGAAGGAACAAAGCCGATAAATTCGCAGACCACATCAAAGGTCATTCCACTGAGCTTTTCGGCTGTTTCTGCCTCGTTGCTGATATCAGCTTCGATAACATTCACACCTTCTGGAAGCTCTGAGCTTCTGCTTCCTCTGTTGAGAAGGTAGATATCCCAGTTCTTTTCAGCCATCAGACGTGTGATCGCCATGCTTATTGTGCCTGTTCCGCCAATCATCAGAACCTTCATTCAGATTCCTCCTTACAGTGTTGCGTTTGCAGCAATTGTGTAGATCTGTGCTACATCCTCAGAGGAAAGAGCAACAAATCCGCCTGTCTTGCCGTCACCCAAGCCGAACTTTTCCACAAGCACAGGAATATCCTCTGCCTTTGCGCCAAGCTCTTCGAAGTTAATGGGCATTCCTATATCATGCAGGAATCTTCTGAAGCATGCGATGCCTTCGAGTGCTGTTGCTTCGGGATTCTCGAAATTCATCTCGCAGCCCCAGATACGCACTGCCATCTGAGCAAAGCGCATAACATCGTGCTTGTATACAAACTCCATCCAGGAAGGCATGATGACCGCCAGGCCTGCGCCGTGAGCGACGTCATAAAGACCCGACAGCTCGTGCTCGATGCCGTGGCTGTTCCAGTCCTGATCTCTGCCGACACCGACGATGTCATTGTGGGCTACTGTACCTGCCCACATGATGTTTGCTCTTGCCTCGTAGTTGTTGGGATCCTTTATTACTCTCGGAGTCTCCTTTATCATAGTCAGAAGGAGTGCCTCGCAGAGTCTGTCGGTGACCTCAACTTCCTTGGTGTTGGTAAAATATCTTTCAAAAACGTGAGCCATGATGTCGGTTGCACCGCAGGCAGTCTGATATGCGGGCAGTGTCTGGGTAAGCTCGGGGTTGAGAACGGAGAAACGGGGTCTGAGAAGATCAGAGCCTGTATCACGCTTGAGCATGCCCTCTTCCTTTGTTACAACAGAAGCGCCTGAACCCTCGCTGCCTGCTGCTGCAATGGTGAGAACTGTGCCTATGGGCAGTGCCTTCTCAACAGGCTTGCCTGTGCCGTAAAAATCCCAGAAATCTCCGTCATAGGGTACACCGAGAGCGATGCCCTTTGAGGAATCTATGCAGGAGCCGCCGCCTACAGAAAGAATGAAGTCAACATTCTCCTCTCTGCAGAGCTCAATACCCTTGTAAATAAGGGTATCGCGGAGATTGGGCTGAACTCCGCCAAGCTCGACATATGCAATGCCGCTTGCCTCAAGAGACTTCTTCACTCTGTCAAGAAGTCCGGATCTTACAACGGAGCCTGAGCCGTAGTGAATGAGCACCTTGGTGCCACCGTATTTTTTTACGTACTTACCGCAATCATTCTCAGTACCTTTGCCGAATACAAATTCAGTGGGACTGCAAAAGCTGAAATTGTTCATAAATCCTTATCCTTTCATCAATTCATTTTCGAACGAAGCTTAACTACAGGCTTATCTATATTTCTGATGTGCCTTTTAAGATATATCTGAAATGCTGCAAAATTAAGCGCCAACGCACCTGACCACGCAACGATCTCTGCACATGCGGTTGCCTTGAACCCAAGTTTTGAAACAAACAGAACGATCACAGCAATTCGCATAATCATTTCAACGATTCCTGATATCATGGGGATAAGCGGATACCCCATTCCCTGACATCCGCTTCTGAATACAAAAAGCAGATCGACAGTTATCAGCATAATACCGCACAGAGGCAGAAACTCCCCTACAAGAGCAATCTGTTCTTTTCCGCTGAGCATAAGCCTTGCCAGCTGCTCAGGGAAAAATACCATTATTGATCCGAGAAGCACATAGGAGACAAACGCTATTCCCATACAGGCATAAAGCCCGTCTTTTATTCTTGTATATTTCTGTGCTCCGAAATTCTGGCTCGTAAATGAGGACATTGCAAATCCTGCTGTACATGCCGGCTGCATTGCAAGATTGAGATACTTGCTGCAAGTCGAGTATGCCGATGTATATTCAACACCGAGTCCATTGACAAAATACTGTACTACCATGCATCCAACTGCAGTAACCGAATTCATCAGAGCCATGGGAAGGCCGTTGCCGAACAGTGTTCTGTACATTTTGAAATCAGTCTTGAAATCTGCTGCAGAAAGTCTGATTATTTCGATTTTCTTCAGTCTCATCCAGCAGATAACTGTAGATATTATCTGGGATATGACTGTTGCTATTGCCGCACCGCCCACTCCTGTTCCGAGAACAAAGATAAACAGGCAGTTGAGCACTATATTGGCAAGCGTTGAGATGATAATGGCAATGAATGGCGTCCTGCTGTCCCCGAGTGCCCTCAGGATACCTGAGCAAAGATTGTACGCAATAGTAGTGATCAGCCCACCAAAAATTATATACCCGTAGATAAGGCTATCCTTTATTATTTTATCATCTGTCTGCAGCAATATCAATATCGGCTTCATAAATACAATGCTCACCGCAGTCATTACAACCGACACTATCATCGACAGCTTGACAGATGATGCGATAGCTTTTCGCAGCTCATCATATTTTTTGGCACCATAATTCTGTGCAACAGAAACACAGAATCCACTTGCAAGTCCCATTGAAAACCCGATTACGAGAAATGTCAGCGAGGACATATTTCCTACAGCCGCAAGTGCATTGTCCCCTATTCCTTTTCCGACTATCGCAGTGTCAGCAAGTGTATATACCTGCTGAAGCATGTTTGTAAAAAACATGGGAAAGAAGAAATTAAGTATTACAGGCAGAACCTTACCGTTTGTAAGGTCATATGTTTTTGCCATCAAACAGTCTCCTTGATCAAATCAATCTTATAAATATTATAATATTTATCATTTCCTTTTATATCAAAACCATTGTATTCATATCAAAAATATGCTATAATTAATCACACGGGGGGTGATGGAGATGAACACAAACCGTGATCTCGATTACAAGCTTTTCATTCAGCGCAGTGACGGCTTTACAAGAACTCCTTTTCAACGCGAATTCGAGCAGTATATTGCTATCCGATCAGGCGACACAGAGCAGGTCAGACGGCACTTTGAAACCATAAAGCCTGTTTTCCTTGACGGAAAGGGAAATCTGTCTGACGACCCTGTAAGAAATGTACGATATCATTTCATCGTATCCGTTGCCATAATCTCACGCTTCTGCGTCGAGGGGGGCCTCAGTCATGATACCGCCTACACCCTGAGCGATATCTATATTCAAAGGGCAGATAAATGCAGCGACCCTTATCAGATAATCGACCTGATGGGCGAAATGCAGTATGACTTTGCCGAAAGAATGAAGGCTCTGAAAAAGGAAAACGTAATTTCCATTCATGTAAGAAAATGCATTGATTATATCTATGACCATCTTCACGAGAATCTGACCATAAATATACTCGCTCAGTACGTGGGGCTTAACCCCTCTTACCTTTCAAAGCTCTTCTCCAGAGAAACGGGCATCAGCATAAAGGAATTTGTCACCAAAGCCAAAATTTCCACTGCGAAAAATATGCTGAAAAACTCCGATTTTTCTTTTCTCGATATTTCCCTGTCCCTTGGTTTTTCATCACAAAGTGCATTTATCAGCGTTTTCAAGAAAAACACAGGCACTACACCGAAGGAGTACAGATCAAAGCACTATCTGAGCAATATCTCAGGTTAGGTTCATATAAGCTTAAAAGAGGTACGGCTTTCTGCCGTACCTCTTTCTTGTTTTTCTTCTGCTTTGCTCAATGCTATCTTCTCAGGAGTTATGGGAAGCTCTCTGTGCCATATCCCTGTTGCACGGTATACTGCATGTGCAATGCAGGCGCAGGAGTGTTTACACTATCTCGCCGATGGACTTTGCTCCAAAGGGGCCTGTTTCCTCGAAGCTGTGCTCAAACTCGACCTTCAGAGCGCACACCTCCTGCTTTGTGGGCAGTCTGTACTGCATGAGGCTCGATTCTGCTATTTTGCCGTTGCTGCAGCGGATATCCTCAGTCAGCGCCATTCCTATGCCCTGGACTATGCCGCCCTCGGTCCGGATACGTGCAAGTGCAGGGTTTATGGGGATACCGCAGTCGACCACTGCGGTGTAATCGAGTATCTCCACCTTGCCTGTCAGTCTGTCAAGCTTTATTTCGACCATGCCCACCATAAAAGGCGGCGTGTGGTTTTCTGTTGATGAGATAGGATATCTCGAGGCTCTCTGTGTAAATTTTAATGTACGGTTAATATTTTTCATGCGCAGAATTAAGGTTCAGAGTGTATTATCCTGTCATCAACCGAACAGAAAGGAAACTGCATCATGGATAATATCATACTCAGGGTAAACAATCTGACGAAAACCTACGGCGAAAAAACAGCATTGAAAGATGTAAGCTTCACCGTCGAAAAAGGCAAGATATATGGCTTCATAGGCGAAAACGGCGCAGGCAAAACGACCGCAATAAGAGCGGTAACGGGTCTGACGTATACAGACAGCGGCAGCATAGAGCTGTTTGGAAGGTGCGGCAGAAAGGGACTTGAAACTGCACGAACAAAGATGGGCTGTCTGGTGGAGCGGCCAATATTATCACTGAATAAAACCGCTTTTGAAAATCTTAAAATGCAGCAGATGCTCTTTGGCACCAGCGATGACGGAAAAATCGAACAGATTCTCCGTCGTGTAGGTCTCTGCGATGTCACGCACAAAAAAGTGAAGGATTTCTCCCTCGGAATGAAACAGCGGCTTGGCATAGCGCAGGCGCTTATCAACAGTCCCGAGCTCCTTATTCTCGATGAGCCCGTCAACGGTCTTGACCCCATGGGTATGGTGGACGTTCGCAATCTCCTTCGTTCTCTTTGCGAGGACGACGGAATCACAACAGTCATCTCAAGCCATATTCTGGCAGAGCTCTATCAGCTTGTCACCGACTATATAATAATATCCCACGGTCAGATAGTTGAGTGCATCACAAAGAAGGAGCTTGATGAAAAATGCTCGGCATATATCCTTGTTGAAACCGGGCAGACCGACGAGGCAATGAGGGTACTGCAAGAAAAGGGCATAAAGTCAATGGAGTGTGACGGCTGTAATATTAAGGTCTTTGATGAAGTCTCGACTGAAGATATTGCAAAATGGCTGTTTGATGAAAAAGTTCTTGTGACGCTTCTTGATAAGCATGAAAAAACGCTCGAAAATTATTATATGGAGCTTTTAGGGAGGAAATAAAAATGAAAAATCTTTTCAGATGGGAAATGAAACAGACATTTTCTTCGAAGGTCTTTTGGTGGATGGGTTTCGCACTTACAGCCGCTACTGTGTTGATGACACTTATACCTCTTTCCGAGGACGGATACACAGGCTTTGATGTATTTATTCAGGGCTGCAATAATTTCAATTCGTTTCTTTTGTTTTTTATAGGTGTTTATTCGGGAGTGCACATAACAGGTGCATTTGAAGAACGCCGAATCCAGGCTGCAGTTATGGCAGGCAACAGTCGATTCTCCATCCTGCTTACAAAGCTTATATCCTATTCTCTGTCCGTTGCTCTGTTCAGCATAGTTGCGCTGACAGCAAGTGCTGTGCTTGCTTTTTCTGTAAAAGGCATAAATGGCTTTGACGGCAGCTTTTGCAGAGAGGTTATTGTGCGCATCTTTGCCTACACCCTCGTTGAGGTTTCTTTTACAAGTGCCTGCTTTTTTGTCTCAATGCTTATTAAAAACCTCGGCGCTTCCATTGCAGTAAATCTTGTGGCGATGCTCGGTTTGAATTCACTGGGACAGATGCTCATCAGCAAGCATTGGGCAGAAGGCTTTATGAAATTTACCCCTGTGGGACAGACATTCATTCTGCTTTATGATGCAGACACAAAGAATCTTGTCTCTGCTGTTGCCGCATCGCTGATCGGTCTGGCTTTCACAATTGCGTTCTCTTTCATCAGATTCAGAAAAGAAGAGCTTAAATAAAAGTCTGCTCATATTATTGCTTTAATTTCTCTGTCAGGTGCTGTATACTTTAGTTACAGATAAATCAAAGGTCTTATTAAGGGTGATTTTATGCCGAATATTCTAATTGCTGATGACGAAAAGGAAATTGTCCGTCTGCTGAAAATCTATCTTGGGGCTGAGCATTTTACTATATTTGATGCCTACGACGGTGCGCAGGCTTACGATATCCTGCAAATGGAGAGCATTGACCTTGCCATTGTGGATATCATGATGCCGAAGATCGACGGCTATGAGCTGATAAAGAAGATCCGAGCAGGGCGGTATATCCCTATACTTGTCATCTCCGCCAAGACTGAGCTTTCAGACCGCATTCTCGGCATCGACCTCGGTGCTGACGATTATATCGTCAAGCCCTTTGAGCCTCTTGAGGTGGCTGCAAAAGTGAAGGCTCATCTTCGCCGCATGGGCGCTCAGTGTGCCCCGAAAGAGAATATTCTCACTGTGGGTTCCCTTGCTCTCGACCGTGACCGCTGTGTGCTGATTCGCAGCGGCGAGCAGATCGAGCTTACCAAAGCCGAATTCAAGGTACTGGAGCTTTTTATGGAACAGCCGGGCAGAGTGTTTACCAAGGAGCAGATATACGAACGTGCCTGGTACAGTGAAGGCGGAGTGGACGACAACACCATCAGAGTGATAATCAGCCGTCTGAGAGATAAGACAGGCGCCGAATACATAAAGACCATTCGCGGCCTCGGATACAGATTGGAGAATCA
>JAZSNZ010000073.1:0-4379 GCA_045536645.1 Acutalibacteraceae bacterium | reverse complement strand
ATCCGACTTGAGGCAAACGAAAACTATACCTATTATGCTGTTATCCGTTCCATAGAAAAGGGCGTTGACGACGGCAGTGCAGAGCTTGTGCAGTATTAAGATGATTTTATATAGTGCAAACGCGGGAGGCTGAAAAGCCTCCCGTGTTTGCATATTGCACTGATTAAAATCAAGTTGTAGGGGCGTGCACCGTGCATAAATGCACCGCACGTCCGCTTGCCCGATTCAATAAAGCCCAGCGTAGGGATGATTTGCGAATCACCCGTTCTCGGATTACGCACTGGATTAAAATTTATAATCGTAGGGGAGTCCCTCTGCGGACTCCCGTCTTGAATTTCATGCAGGGTCAGATTACCACCGTAGGGGACGATGCCCTCATCGTCCCGTTTTATATTTTACGCACTGATGCAGAATTTGCTTATGAGATTTTCAAATTCCTGTTTATTGCAGCTTCTTTTTATAGAATATATGTTGCCGTTATTTACGTATTCAGCCCAATAATGGCATATCATTTCGTAACTGCCGTCCTGATATGTAATTTTCACTGCATCACCTGATACAGACATTGGGTCACCAAAGTAATAGCTTTCAAATTGAATCATATCAAGCTGTGCAAGAAAATCTTCCGTTTCAGAGAGTGACAGAGTTTTGACAACAGTAAAATCCATGCTGTTTTTTGCAAAAACAATTTCAATGGCAGCAATGTCATCAGTAGGGTGTTGCAATGAATATGGTTTTTTCTCACAGCCTGCAAAAAGAAAAATAATAAATACAAAAGCAATTATCAGAATTGAGCTTTTTCTGAATTTAACTATTCGCTTATCCATATCGCACCTCTGTTATCGCCAATAAAAATCAAATTCTTTCCTGCACTCCTGCAAATCGGTATTATTTCAATCAGGAAAATCGATTTTTAATATGTCATGTATGTTTTTTCGCATTTCCTCGCATTTCTGTTCACGAAAACCTACAATCCACTCTAAATCGTTTTCCTTTATTTTTTGCATCAGCACGCCGAAAACCGATGGCAATATACGTTCTTCTATGTCCTTAATGCGTGCATCTATATCCAAAAAGTTCGAGTCATCGACTAACCATTGCCGACGTTGTTCGATATATTTTTCTGCATTATCAAACGAGCCTTCTAAATATGATTTATAAAGCAATATATATTGATTGATATATGGGTTGACTCTGATAGGATTTCGGTTTTCTGAATAAAAGTCAACATACTCTACATAATCATCAATAGTTTTTATTTTATTCAAATCGGGCAGTATTTTTTCAGCGACAAAGTCCAGCCAATTATTCATTCCTTCTATAGCCTGTTCCGGCTGATCCTTGAAATACAAACAGGTATTAAGACGTTCATTGTTAAAATAGCTGACTTGCCACTCTTCCATCCAATAAGTTTTCCCCAAATCATTTGGTTGTCCACCACGAAGAGGGAATATCCAATATGGGTGACAGGCAAAACGAATCTCAAAAACAGGGCTGAACGATGCGAGTGTAATGGCCTGAAGCATTCCGTCGCCATGTACTCGCACATATCCGCCTTTATACCGTTTAAACCCATGCTCAAGCATAAGTGGTGAGAATGTATCATGAAATATCTTTTTCAGTGTCATTTTTGGTGGTGCCACAGTCTTAGCCTCCTTTTCAAATTCTTTCCTGCACTCCTGCAAACAGAATCTCGCCGTTCTTTACAATAAAATAAGCAAAGGGTCTGTTCAGCACAACAGAAACAGAGGGCATACCCTTAAGGGAAACCTCAATGCCCGAAGCGGCACCTGCCGTTGTGCCTGACTCATCAACGCTGAGAGTGCAGTTGAGCAGAAAATCGGTGATGTAAAGTGCATCAGAGCCCATTGCGGAAAAATCAGCCTTTTCCTTTGAAAAAGCATCTTCTGCACCCATACTTATCATGGCGTTTACAAGAGAAAGCCTGCTTTCAGCCTCAAATTTCGGAAGAATGGCGGTAACGCTTTTCTGCTGAGCGCCGCTCATAATCTGCCCGAAGGCCTTGCTGTCGAGAGAAGCGAGCATAGCGGATACGCTGACACCCTCGTCAGGGAGCAGAGCGACAAAATAACTGCCGTCGGAATAAGGCTTTGCAAAGCCTGTGCAGTTATCCGATTCAAGGTAAACATTTTCGACTGAGTTCATAAACGAAGCGGTATATACAGTGCCGTCAGAGCCTGTAAATTCGCCTTCTGTCACCTTTTCCGAAGAGTAAGGCACAGTCCACTCACCGTCAAAGGCAAGAGCAGAGAGAATGTACATAACAGCCTCGGGAGGAATATCATCGATTATTGATTCAATGCGCCCGTCGGTAGCGCTCTGTACCCAGCCGTTCATAGAATCAAGAGCGGTGCCGAAATCGGCAGAGAAAACCTTAGCAGAAAAATTATCCTTCACCGAATCAGCGTAACTTCCATCGAGGGTAAATCTGCCGTCATCGCTTACCCACACCGACAGAACACAGTCACTGTCAGACATTGCAGAGCCTAAAAAAGAAGCGTATAAATTCAGGTCTCCCCCTGAACAAAGGACATTTTCAAGCTGAGTCCTTGTGTCTCCCGAAGCACCAAGCCCTGCGGCGGCCATGGAGGCAGATGCACACAGGGGAGAAACAATGATATTCTCACCCTCACTGTAGCACTTGCGTAAAAGCTCAAGAGGAAAGTCAACAGAGCCTGTTGTTTCTGTGCTCTCGGTGTGGGCAGTCGGCACATATGACACGGCAGGCACTAAGACAGAGCTTACCGCCACGGACAATATAAGAATAACTGCCAGAGCAGAAAGAAATAAAGTCTTTTTCATCAGATACCCCTCCGAGTAAGGAATTAATAAAATAATTATACCATCTGAACCCCATGATTACAAGCAGGCGGGTTTGACAACAGTGCGCAGTGGGAGTAAAATCAAAGCAAAGAGGTGATGCATCATCAACGCATTTTTCATATGGAGCTTTTCGATGCTTTCGATCTTAGCGTTACTGCGGGCACTTGTGCTCATCATCGGACGAAAAAAAAGAACTGTACCTTATTATGTCCGAACAGAGATAAAAGATGACGAACAGCCATATACGGTTTATTACGAGCGGCTGAGAACTATAGAAGGACTTGTACTGTGCGGTGTCGGTCTTTACCTTGTGTCGAACATTTACAAAGACCCTGCCCACACCTTTGACGGTACGTTCATCTGGTATCTTATCTTCGGCTTTGTTTTTCTGGCTCTCGGCTTGCCCCTGTGCTTTGTATGCTCAAAGGGCTGTGCGGCCGTTACCAATAAAAGAGTGATAATTTACCGCACACGCTGTTTTTCGGGCAGTACTGTCGTATCAGTACCGAAAAATGATATTATCCGTGCCTGCAGAATATCGGCAGGACGAAAAGGCGTTGTATCTGCCTTTTTCTCTCTCATTACGTCTCTTTTGAAAGGCGAAAAGGAAAAGGCGGAGGATATGTACGACGCGGCATTTCTCAACGGGTATCTTGAGGTTTGCACAGAAGAAAAGTCATATAAAATAAGACTCGGCAGGACGCAGGCAGAGGAAGCCCTCAACGATATAGCACAGCTCTGCAAAAGCGATGCATCAGGCGGCAAGGGGAGTGAGCGTGCTTATTTTCCACTGGCATCTGCAATAAGTGTTGCCGCCGCGATAACTGCGGTAATCATCTTCGGTTTCACCCTTACCTCAAACGCAAGGGACAGGGTAGAAAAGCAGTACATAGAGGCTGTCTATCTTCAGAACACGGAAAGCTACAGTCAGGCCTATGTGGAATTTGAGCATCTGTCCGAGCGATATTCCTACCGCGACAGCGATTTTCGCTCAAAATACTGCTACGCACGGCTCGAAATGTCCCAGGGCAATTACAGGCAGGCGGCAGAGCGGATAGCAGAGCTTCCCGATTTTGAGGAAAAGAATGAGCTGCTTTATCACTGCGCCCTTGCTGCAGAGCAGGAAAACAGCGCCGCATTTGCCGCGGAGATTTACACTTCCCTTGGCGATTACAAGGACTGCGCTGACAGAGTAAAGCTTATTGATGACGCATACAACGCCGCAGTGAAAGCCTATGACAGCGGAGATTATATAAAGGCCGCAGAGGGCTTTTCCCTGCTCCGTGATTACAAGGAGACAGGAGAATATGTGTCTCTCCTTTGCAAAGAGGCAAAAAAGACAGTGCCTCCCGAAGGCAACCCCGAAAAGCTCAGCGGCAAGGAAATAGTCAGCAGGTGTGAGCAGGCACAGACGATACTCTGTTATCTTTTGTGGGATTCTGACTGCGCCGCACTCAACGCCCTATGCGAAGAATATCTTTCGATTTATAAATTTGATTAAACTTATTCCCTTGGCTCCCCTTGTCAGGGGAGCT
>JAZSNZ010000231.1:0-2256 GCA_045536645.1 Acutalibacteraceae bacterium | reverse complement strand
CTGGTGCTGGGTCTGTTGCGCAGCGGCAAGCCCGACGAGGCGTACGAGCTGTTCCGCCGCGTAGCCCCCGGCTACTTCGAGGAGGACAACTACGAGCTGAAGAAGAACGCGCTGCCCTTCCAGTTTGCCAACTGCTTCTTCGGCCCCGAGCACCGCAACAACGCCTATCAGATGGAGTACAGCTGGATTACCGGCTCTGTGGCTTGGGTCCGTCTGGCCATCGAGGAGTGGATGCTGGGTGTCCGCGCCGAGTATGACGGCCTGCACGTGGAGCCCAACCTGCCCAAGGATTTCGGCACCTATAAGGTGGAGCGCATTTGGCGTCAGGCCAAGTACAACATCACCGTGCAGCAGGGCGAGAACAAGGGTATCGTCGCCGATGGCGTTGCCATCGAGGGTACCGTTCTGCCTGCCTATGAGGACGGTCTGAACCACGAGATCATCGTGACCATCTAATTGCGGAGTATAGCCGCTAAGATTTGATACGCAAAAAGCGGCAAATCCCAATGGGGTTTGCCGCTTTTTTGTTACAAGACAGACAATCCCTCCGTCACGGCATAGCCGTGACACCTCCCTCATCAGAGGGAGGCATGTATAGAATCTTTAACATCAAAACGGCAGGGTTTCCCCTGCCGTTTTCTTTTATAACTTTTTAAGTCCTGCAAAGTTTGCCATCAGTTTCTTGACGCCCACCTTTTCAAAGCGGACTTCCAGAAGTGTGTCTGAGCCAAGAGGTGAAGCATTCATTATCTCGCCCTCGCCAAAAACCTTATGAAGCACTCTGTCGCCCTTTGAGAAGCTTTCGGTGGCTTTCTTCTGAGTAACAGCCCCTGACATCTGTGTTGCACTGTCGTATGTGGGTCTTTCGTAGCGCGCAGAGCTTGTAAAGCCTTCTCGCTTTATAGGTGTTGCACGCTTTTTATCAAGCAGATTTGAGGGAATTTCACCGACGAATCGTGAAAGAGGATTTCTTGTGGTCTGTCCGTAGAGCATTCTCGATTCTGCGTGGATAAGGTGAAGCTTGTCCTGTGCTCTGGTTATTCCCACGTAGGCAAGTCTTCGCTCTTCTTCTGTTTCAGAGGGGTCAAGGGCGGACTGTCTGCCGGGGAAGATATTTTCCTCAAGTCCGGGAATGAATACAATGGGGAACTCCAGTCCCTTTGCAGAGTGAAGTGTCATAAGCACTACCGCATCGGCACTTTCATCGTAATTGTCGATATCAGAAACAAGCGCCACTTCTTCGAGGAATTCGCCAAGGTCGGCCTCTTCCCCGCGCTCCTCCTGGAACTTTACAAGGTTCGATTTGAGCTCGCGGATATTTTCCATGCGCTCTTCTCTCTTTTCGTCTCCTGCAAGAGATGCTTCATAGCCTGTCTTTTCAAGAATCATATCGAGAAGCTCACCGAGGCCTACCGTTACATCGCCCTCTGCATCTGCAAGGTCGTTTATCATCTGTGCAAACTGCATCATCTTGCCTGCGCTTCTGCTGAGAGCCTGATACTGGTCGGCCGTTGCCATGACCTCAAAGAGAGAAATGGAAAGCTGGGCGGCGATTTCGGAGGCTGTATCAACAGATCTGTCGCCGATGCCTCGCTTGGGCTCGTTTATAATTCTGCGAAGTCTTACTTCATCGGCAGGATTATTTATAACGCAGAGATATGCAAGCATATCCTTTATTTCCTTGCGCTCATAGAAACGGTGACCGCCTATCATTCTGTAGGGTATACCTGCTCTTGAAAGGAATCCTTCAAGGGTATTGGACTGAGCATTGACTCTGTAAAGAACAGCGTGGTCAGAATACTTCTTGCCTCCTGCCACTGCATTGTTTATTTCCTCTGCAATGTACTTTGACTCTTCCCTGTCCGTTGCGGCTGTATAGAGTGTTACAAGCTCGCCTGCACCCTTATCGCACCAGAGCTTCTTGCTCTTTCTCTCTGTATTGTTTGCAATTACTGCATTTGCCGCATCGAGGATATTGCCCATTGAGCGGTAGTTCTGCTCAAGGCGGATAACTGTTGCATCTTCGTACTGGTTTTCAAAGGAAAGGATATTTTCAATAGTTGCTCCGCGGAACTTATAGATACTCTGGTCGTCGTCGCCTACTACGCAGAGATTTCTGTGTCCGTCTGCAAGCAGGCGCACAAACATATACTGTGCGTGGTTTGTATCCTGATACTCGTCAATCATTATGTAACGGAAACGACGGCGGTAGTACTCGAGAATATCCTCGTTTTCTTCGAGAAGTGTTACTGTATT
>JAZSNZ010000370.1:0-5681 GCA_045536645.1 Acutalibacteraceae bacterium | reverse complement strand
GCCGCTCTGCAGGGAAAGGTGGAAATGGGGGCAGAATTCCTTTGTTGCAGCCAGCATATCGAGGGTTTCGTCAGAGAGCAGGTCAGGCTCGATGGAGCCCAAACGTACACGCTTTATCTTAGAGTCAGATGCCGCCGCACTGACAGCGTCAAAAAGAGTAAGGTCAGTACCTTTTCCGTAGGCAGAAAGATTTATGCCCACAAGCACAACCTCGCAGTAGTCGGGGGGGAGTGAGGCAATTTCTTCCTTTATGCTGTCAAGAGACCTGCTTCGCACAGGGCCTCGGGCATAGGGAATCATGCAGTAAGCGCAGTAATTGTCGCAGCCGTCCTCTATCTTTATCATAGCCCTTGTACGCTCGCCGAAGGCGGCGATATTGCAGGACTCGCGGTAATCTGCGGTGTGAGGCTTTATGCAGACGATCTGCCTGTGAACACGCATAAAATCTGATATAAGAGCAGGAATTTCATTGCGGTTTGAGTTTCCGATTATGATATCCGCGTCAGAAAGCTTCTCTGCGGTATCGGGTGCAGCCTGAGTCATACAGCCCGACACAACGATTATTGCCTGAGGATTTTCGCGTCTGATTTTGTGTATAAGCTGTCGGTTTTTCTTGTCGCTTTCCGCTGTGACAGTGCAGGTGTTTACAACAAAAAGGTCAGCCTGTTCGTCCTTTGAACAGAGAGTATAGCCACTTTTGCAGAGCATTTCGCTCATGAGCTGAGAATCGTACTGGTTGACCTTGCAGCCGAGAGTGAGTATTTTAAATTTCATATCAGCTCTCAGCCTCCTGTGAATACAGCTCATCAAGCTTCAGATACAGCTCGTCCTCGTTTTCCTTAAGGGTGTTCAGTTCATTGGTTATTTCAAGCACCTGCTGGTAGTCAGCCGCCACCTCAGGGAGAGACAGCCGTTCCTCAAGCTCAGCGATTTTAACTGAGATTTCCTCCAGTGCCGCTTCTGTCCTTGCGATGCTCGTCTTTCTCTTTCGTGCCGCAGAAGCCTCTTCTTTTCGTCTTCGGTAATCAGCTGCGTTGGCACTTTCTGTCTTGACAGCGGCCGCTGCAGCGGGTCTGTCCGGTCTGCGCTGCTCGAAATAGTCGTAGTTGCCTGCATATTCGGTCAGCCGTCCGCCATCCATATAGTAAAGTCTGTCGGCGAGCTTGTTTATAAAATATCTGTCGTGGGAGATTATAAAGACAGTTCCCTCGTAGTCGGCAATGGCGTTTTCCAGAGCCTCACGGGAAGAAATGTCGAGATGGTTTGTCGGCTCGTCCAGAAGCAGGAAGTTTGCCTGAGAAAGCATCAGCTTCAGAATGGAAATGCGTGCCTTTTCGCCGCCGCTGAGGGTGGAGATGAGCTTGAAAACGTCATCGCCTCGGAAAAGGAATGAGCCCAGCGCAGTGCGCACTTCAGTTTCCGTCATTCTCGGGTATACGTCCCACACTTCGTTGAGAACGGTCTTGTTATCATGAAGTGAAGCCTGCGTCTGCTCGTAATACCCGTACTCAACATTCGGACCGTAGGTAACACTGCCGTATTTTCCTGCAAGCTGTCCTACAAGCACCTTGAAAAGGGTGGACTTACCGCAGCCATTGGGACCGAGCAGAAAAACTCGCTCACCCTTGTGGACAGAAAGATTGAGCTCTGAGAAAATCTGTTTTTCTCCGTAGCCTGCTGTCAGACGATCACAGACAAGAATGTTATTTGTGATCGTGGGCTTTGTTTTGAAATTAAATTTAAGCTTGGTGGGAAGATTATCTACCTCAACGAGAGTTTCTGCAATGCGGTCGATCTGCTTCTGCTTGCTCGCAATAGTAACATAGTTATGAGCCTGATTCCATCGCTTCTGCTGTTCTATGATTCCCTCTATGCGGTGTATTTCACGCTGGGTGTTTTCATACTGACGCAGAGCAGTTTCGCGCATTTCCTCTTTCTGCTTAAGATAGCTTGAATAAGCACCCTTGTAAGCTGTCAGATGGTGGTTTTCAAGCTCAAAGGTGCGGTTTGTCACCTTTTCGAGAAAATAACGGTCATGGGAAATGATTATGTAAGCGCCGTTATAGGAAAGCAGAAAGCTTTCAAGCCATTCAACGGCATTGATATCAAGGTGGTTTGTCGGCTCGTCGAGGAGCAGGAGATTAGCCCCTGAAAGGAGCATTTTGCAAAGTTGGATTTTGGAGCGCTGACCACCACTCAGCTCACCTACGTCACGGTTAAGGTCACTCTGCGTAAAGCCAAGACCGATAAGCGCTGCGCGAGTGCGGTTTTCAAAGGTCAGACCGCCTCGTTTTTCGTATTCTTCGGTGAGAAAGTGCTGACGCTCGATAAGCTCAGAGGAGGTATCGCCTGCGGCGATTTTCGAAGTGACAGAGGAAAGCTCAGCATCCATCTCCATAAGAGGCTTAAAAACCATAAGAGCCTCGTCGTAAACGCTGCGTCCTCCTGCAAGGGTGAACTGTTCCATGTATCCCAGCGTTGCCAGCTTATTGACGGAAATATCCCCTAAATCAGGAATGTTTTCACCTGTTATCAGCTTGAAAAGGCTTGTTTTGCCGCAGCCGTTTATGCCGACAAGTGCAACTCTGTCCTTTTCGTCAACTGAAAAGGTAACATTTTCAAATATCATATCTGCGCCATAAAAAAGCCCTAAATCATTGGCGCTGAGAACTGTCATAAAATTTCGCTCCCATCGGAGTTAAGTATGGAGGCTGTTCTCAAACAGCCTAAAATTTATTATACAATAATATGTGGAGCGAATCAAGATTAAAGCCATAATTTGAGCTTGTCAATATGGGACTGTTCGCAGTCGATATATTTCTCGGCGGCAGTTCTTGAATAATCATTCAGCGCAGCACCGTTGACGGCCTTGTGCATTTCAATGATTGCCATATCCGCGCCCTGAATCAGCATTTCTGCCATGTGGGAAGGGGAGGAGTCCAGCATGGTTTTCATGGAAACAGAGCTTCGCAGTCCCATCTTGGCCATTGTCTTGGTGTCACCGGCCACAATGCCGCTGTCAGCCAGTGCAGAACCTACCTCCATTGCAATGTCGTTATATTCCTTTCTGAAATCCTGCAATAGTCCTTCAAAAGCAGTTTCATCAGCCTTTTTCAGCAGTGAATCAATGGAAACCAGCCCCATTTTGCAGCTGTCGTGGATAAGCGTCAGAACATTACTGTCATCGGAATTATTTTTTATCATATGGTTTCATCTCCTTTGAGAATATCATGTCAGAATTTTGTAAATATAACTATATATTTTTAATAAAGCTGTTAAAAAACCACAAAGAACAAAAATTTCCGTTTTATTGATTGAAAAGATAGAAAAAAGAGTGTATACTTATAATGGGATTAAGTGGTGCGAAAGCACTTTTATATCATAAAAAGAGAGGTCGAAGAAAATGCAAAATCTCATTCTTGCCGCACAGCCGAGCCTGGACGAAACCATTACAGTTACCACACTTACAGGTATTCTGATAGTGTTTGCCGCACTTATTCTGCTTATTTTCATTATCTGGCTTTTCGGCAAATTTTTCTCAGGTGTAAAGAAGACTGAGAAGAAGGCAGAAAAGAAAGCAGCTCCAGTAAAGGCAGCTCCTGTGGCAGCACCGGTAGTTCTTCCCGCAGCCACTGCACAGTCGAATGATGATATCATCGCAGTTATTGCAGCAGCAGTTGCAATGTACGGTGAGAGCGAAGGCAAGAGATATGCTGTCCGTTCTGTCAGAAGAAGTGCAAACAACGGCGGCAGAAGCCCGTGGGCAGCAGCAGGCATTGCCCAGAACGTCCGCTCGTTTTAATCTGAGGCAGAAAGGAATCTAAGACATAATGAATATTTTAAATCAGATCTGGGAAACTCTGGTCGACCTTGCAAATGAATCCGGCTTTTCCGGTTTCGTTGCAGAAGGCGGCTGGAAGAACATAGTAATGATAGCAATCGGCTGCCTTCTTATTTACCTTGCTATAAAGAAGCAGTATGAGCCCCTTCTCCTTCTGCCGATCGCATTCGGTGTTATCCTTGCAAATCTTCCCCTTGCAGGACTTATGACTCCTGCTTCTTCCGAACTTATCCCCATTGCATCGGCAACAGACACAGAGCTTGCCAAGTATCCGCTGATGGAGATAAACGGTGAGCAGTTTGTAAATGTATCCCATTCGGGCGGTCTGCTTTATTACCTCTATCAGGGTGTAAAGCTCGGTATCTATCCTCCGCTTATTTTCCTCGGTGTCGGTGCTATGACCGACTTCGGTCCTCTTATCGCAAACCCCAAGAGCTTCCTGCTCGGTGCAGCAGCACAGGTTGGTATTTTCTTTACCTTCATAGGTGCAATGCTCCTCGGCTTCCCCGGTGCAGTTGCCGCTTCCATCGGTATCATCGGTGGTGCAGACGGCCCCACCGCTATTTATGTTACAAGCATTCTCGCACCTGAGTACTTAGGCCCCATCGCAGTTGCCGCATATCTTTATATGGCACTGGTTCCCATTATCCAGCCTCCCATCATGAAGGCTCTTACCACAAAGAAGGAACGCAGCGTTGTAATGACTCAGCTGCGTCCCGTATCCAAGACAGAGAAGATCCTTTTCCCCATCATCGTTACAATTATCGTATCTCTTCTGCTTCCTTCCGCAGCTCCGCTGGTCGGCATGCTCATGCTCGGTAACCTCTTCCGTGAGAGCGGTGTTGTATCAAGACTTTCAAGCACAGCTCAGAACGAGCTTATGAATATCGTCGTTATCTTCCTCGGTCTCACTGTCGGTGCTACCGCAAACGGCGAAGTGTTCCTCAGCCTTGAGACAATCGAGATCATTCTCCTCGGTGTTGTTGCATTCGCAGTAGGTACTGCAAGCGGCGTTTTCCTTGGCAAGCTCATGTACATTATTACAGGCGGCAAGGTAAATCCCCTTATCGGTGCCGCAGGTGTTTCCGCTGTTCCCATGGCAGCACGTGTTGCCCAGAAGGTCGGACAGAAGGAAAACCCCAGCAACTTCCTGCTCATGCACGCAATGGGACCCAACGTCGCAGGCGTTATCGGCTCTGCAGTTGCAGCAGGCGTTCTGATCTCCATTTTCGGTTAATCTATAAAACTCAAATATGCGCTCTCACATAAGCGAGGGCGCATAATTTTTCTAAGGATGGTATTCTCATGGCAGAACTTAACGAGCGATTTATAAAAGCAAAAAAGACTATACTCGAAAAGGAATTTTCCCGTCTTAACTCCATGCAGCAGCAGGCAGTGTTTCAGACAGAAGGGCCTGTGCTGATCCTTGCAGGTGCAGGCAGCGGAAAGACCACTGTGCTTGTCAGCAGAGCAGCAAATCTCATCAAATACGGCAACGCCTACAACAGCGACAAACTGCCCTACGGCATGACAGAAGAGGACGTTGAGTTTCTCGAAAGCCAGACTGAGCGTGTAACTGACGAAGAGCGGGTCACAAAGCTCCTTGCAGTTTATCCTGCAAAGCCGTGGCAGGTAATGGCGATCACCTTTACAAACAAAGCCGCAGGAGAGCTTAAGAACAGACTTGTTGCAAAGCTGGGTGAAGAGGGCAATGAGGTCTGGGCATCCACATTCCACGCATCCTGTGCAAGAATGCTTCGAAGAGATGCAGAGCGTCTGGGCTATACCAACCGCTTTACAATTTATGATACTGACGATCAGCGCCAAGTCGGATCGTAGC
>JAZSNZ010000115.1:0-3555 GCA_045536645.1 Acutalibacteraceae bacterium | reverse complement strand
TGAAGAGCACGCGTACTTGGTGCCGCGGTCAAAATCTGCAGCAACAATTCTTGCCCACGCAGATTTTGGGCACCGCAAACGGATAGCAGATGACGAAAACATATTGAATATGCTCTGCCTGTCTTGTATTCAAGTCCAGTTGGGGGAGCCAAAAACCATTACACACATCCGTGTGTAATGGTTTTTTTCTTTCCATAGCCGAGCTTGAACAGCCGCTTCTTGCTTACCACTTAGCTGTATTACCGACTGAGCATCAAGCTGTGGTTGTTTTTGTGCTTGCCGGCCGTATTATTGTATTTTAATGCAGTATATGTTAAAATGCACTCTGAAAGGGAGTGTGTATATGTATGAACTGCAAAATCGCTGGAGGCTTGATGGCAAGATTCTCAGATATTACGGATTGAGAAACACTCCCGATATGCTGAAAAACCGCATAAAAATAACCTCAAGGCAAAAATGCATTATAGAAAAGCTTCCCTGCGAGCTCACAAAGAGAGATATAAGAGCAGTAAAAAAGCTCATAGGAGTGCAGATCGTCAGGAGCGAAGAAAAGAAGACCACACCAAAATCTCTTGACGAAGCCAGGTTCTGCACAGAATGTATCGCCAATGATTACATGATACCGGGGCTGGAGTTCGACGATATGGGCAGATGTCCTATGTGTCAGACAAAGGAGGATACGGCAGGCCTTAAAAGCATTGTGCCTGTGATGAATGAATTTCCGAGATGTGAGAAATCAAGATTTGATGTTGCTCTTTTTTACACAGGCGGAAAGGATTCAACCTATCTTCTGTATTATCTGTCGAAAGTTTTAAGGCTCAGAGTGCTTGCACTGACATGGGAGATTCCCTATATGTCAGAGTCGGCGATAAAAAGCATTGAAGGTGCAAAGAAAAAGCTTGATTCGGTGGAATTTATAACACGAAGAGTGTCGAACAACGATCTCAGAAAGATATACAGATGTCTTTACAGCATGAGCGCAAACACCTGCGCCTGTCCGTCTCTTGCATATGTGCTGTTTTATCCCGAGCTGGTTGTCAGCAAGGTGCCGTACTTCATTGCAGGAAATGAGCCTGTGCAGATAGTAGGGCTTTATTACAACGGCATGGCACCGAAGCTTGCGTACAGCTCGGCAGACAATAAACTGCTGAATTTCCTTATTAACACAGGCAGAGTGCTGACATTCAGGCCTCCGCTGAAAAGAGGACAGTTTCACACCCTCGCAACCATGAAGCAGCTGGCTTACGGTGACGGTGCGGTCAAGAAGCTTGCAGGCTATAAAAACGAGCTGGTGGATAATATAGTAAAGGCTATACATGAGATTCCCTCCATGACAGAACCTCTGAAAAGAGCCATAAAGAGTTCATCGAGGACAGGAAATATCCCTGCCTTTGTTCAGGTCGATTTAAATGAAATAAGCGGTGGCGTTTACGACTGGAAATCAGTCAAGGACACCATTATAGAAGAGTGTGGCTGGGTTGCACCGGATCAGAGTGCGAAAGGTCTGCATACAAGCTGCAAAATCGAACGATGCAAAGAAAACTCGCAGTTCAGACGGTTTTATAATATGGAAAGTGCAATGATTCCGTTCAGCGCCCTTGAAATATCCCTTGCAAGCCGAAACAGTAATATATCAAGGGAAACTGCCATGGATGAGCTTAAAAATGAGCTGGGCTTTTCCCTTGAGGAAATCCCTGAATGTGCCATAATGAAGGAATATCTGGAAAAATGAACGCAGTGATTTATTATTCCAACACGGGCCAGAGCAAGGTGATAGCCCGCTATCTTTCCGAAAAGCTTGACTATCCTCTGCTGGAGCTTGAAAGGGCAGAGACCTGTTCTTATGAAAACGCAGTGCTGATATTTCCTGTGTACTGCCAGAACATACCCGATGCGATAAAGATATTCTTGAGCAAACTCAAAGCAAAATGGCTGTCTGCGGTTGCGACATATGGGAGAATGTCATATGGAAATGTTCTCAACGAAGTGCAGGAGAAGTATTTCGGACGTATTGCAGCGGCGGCGTATATCCCGACAAAGCACACATATCTCGAGGAAGACGGATTTGAGGATTTTGAAAAGCTGGATAGCCTGATTGAAAAAATCATAAATCCGTCAGAGGTAAAAATACCGAGGGCATTTAAAAATCCGCTTGCGGATATTGCACCGGCTCTTCGCAGCCGAATGGGAGTCAGAATTCGCAGAACAGAAGCCTGCAATGAATGCGGACTGTGCAGTGAGATATGCCCCGAGAGGGCGATGACATGGGGCAGAACTGGCAGCAGGTGCATCAGATGTCTTAAATGCGTTGCATGCTGTCCGAATATGGCACTTGAGTTTAAATGCAGCCTACCCATGAGGCTTTATCTTAAAAAGAAAAAAGTTGATAAAATCGTGCTGTATTTGTAATACCATTCGCAATATCTAAGCGAAATAATACTGAAAGTAAAACACCCCATGCCCTTTTCAGGGCATGGGGTGAAGCCATATTTGCAAATTTACTCTTCCGCAGAGTAGACAGTCATGCTTGTGCCGCAGTCCAGAACGAGAATATCATCGGGAAGCTTTGAAAAAGCAGAGGTAACATAGAGGTCGCCTGCGGCACCGCTGATGTTGATCAACTGAATAAAGTAAATTATCCAGAAATAATCGACTGGAACGATAAAATTAAGAACCGCCAGTACAATACCCCATACAACTATGGGGGCCAGAGCTATGACCACATAGGGCTTTTTGCCGTAGTAATCGTCACTGCCTGCAAAGGCGTACATTCCCGTAAAGCCGTATTTTACTTTTTTGGTGCCGTACATTTTCATGGTTATGCCGTGAACCAACTCGTGAAGAACCATGTAGACTATCATACCTGCAAGAAAAATTCCCCAACGCAGAAAATAGGGCCCGAATCCTGCAGACATATCAAACATTGAGGTAACAGGACTGACGAGAAAATGCAGGGGAACGGCGGCGATGACCATAACGGCGGCAATAATGAGGGAAATAACGGTCACTTTTGACATCATCTTTTTGTCATTCTGCATATCGATGTGCAGGATTTCCTTATACTCAGAGGGCAGCTCGTGCTGTGTTTTCATATTATATACCCCTTTCAGATTTTCGATATGAAAATCGACCGTATTGTAGCAAGGACGAAAAATAAAGTCAATAAAATTAAAAAAATCTTAATAAACGATACTGCAAAAAATAAATATATATGGTAAAATAAATTTAATGCAAAATATAAAACGGAGGGTAAACAATGGAATTTCTGAAATCTCTTGCTGAGATCAGAACGCCCTTTCTCGATGAGCTTTTCCTGCTTGTGACAAAGCTCGGCGAAGAGATCGTTCTGTTTCTCGTGCTCTGCATCGTTTTCTGGTGTGTAAACAAAAATGTTGCATACCGCATGGGCTTTTCGTTCGTGCTTTCTTCCTCTGTGATACAGGGACTGAAGGTCACCTGCAGAGTGCCCAGACCCTGGGTCCTCGACCCGACCTTTGAGCCTGTAGGCGGCTCCAAGGGTGCGGCAACAAGCTATTCCTTCCCCAGCGGACATAC
>JAZSNZ010000173.1:0-15321 GCA_045536645.1 Acutalibacteraceae bacterium | reverse complement strand
CCTCAACGGGGACATCTCTGCCAAGATCAGTCATTGCATAACCGTAGTTTGCAAGCACGGTCTTTACTATATTCTTACCGATATCATGGATATCACCCTGTACAGTGGCTATGACTATTCTACCCTTTATTTCCTGTATATCGCCCTTTGACAGCATATGCTCCTTTATTACATCAAATGCACTCTGGGCAGCACCTGCTGCATTGAGCAGCTGGGGCAGAAACAGCTTTTTGGCTTCGTATTCCTTGCCGACCTCGTCAAGAGCAGGGATAAGATAGTCATTGACTACCTCCATCTCACTGTGGTTTTCAAGAAGAACCCTTGCCGCATCGGCGCTTTCCTTTTTAAGGCCCTTTTTAATGTAGTAATTTACTGTGTTTGTCACCTGTACTGTGACCTTTTCGGGCTCTACTACATGAGCAATATAGTTCTGTGCATTTTCATCTCTGCCGCTGAGCAGGTTGAATGCAAGTACTGCGCCCGACATCTCAGCATCGTTGGGATTGATTATGGGCAGGTCAAGTCCTGCCTCCAGTGCGAGAGTCAGAAAGGAACGGTTTATCATTCCTCTGTTAGGCAGACCAAAGCTGATATTCGAAACACCGAGGACGGTTTTAAAGCCCAGCTCCTTGACCTTTCTCAGTGCATCGAGAGTGATGTTTGCACTCTCGGGCTGTGCGGATACTGCCATTGTAAGACAATCTATGATTATGTCATTTTTATCTATCTCAAGCTCCTGTGCTCTGTCTGCAATACGCTCGGCTATCACTACTCTGCCCTGTGCGGTATCGGGGATACCGCTTTCGTCGAGAGTAAGACCTACAACACATGCTCCGTACTTTTTCACAACGGGAAGTAGCGCAGAAAGGGACTGCTCAGCACCGTTTACGGAATTGACTATTGCCTTGCCGCAGTAAACTCTCAGAGCAGCCTCCACTGCCTGGGGGTTTGCTGAATCTATCTGCAGCGGTGCATCAGTCACTGCCTGCAGGCGCTTTACAAGCTCAGGCAGAAGAGAAACCTCATCTATGCCCGGTGCTCCCACATTGACATCAAGTATCTCAGCACCTGCCTCTGTCTGTTCCACTGCCTGTGCCAGGATATAGTCAAAATCACGCTCTGCCAATGCCTGACGGAAACGCTTCTTTCCCGTGGGGTTTATTCTTTCGCCAATGACAGCAACATGGTCGGGGGAAATGTACTTTGTCTGAGAGCAGACCAGTACCTTTGTCTCTTTTTCTGTTCTGTCGATAATATCGCAGTCTTTATAGAGTTCCGACAGACCCTTTATAAAGTCGGGAGTTGTGCCGCAGCAGCCACCGACAGCGCACAATCCAAGCTTTTTGTACTTCTCCATCTGAGCGCAGAACTCCTCTGCGTTCATACCGTATGCATTGGTCTTCGGGTCGGGCAGTCCTGCATTGGGCTTTACAAAAACAGGAAGTGTGGTCGCCCTGCAGAGCCTTTCGGCTATGGGATATATTTCATCAGGACCGAGGGAGCAGTTGATGCCGAGAGCGTCAACGCCAAGCCCTTCCATGGTGGTTGCATAGCATTCGACCTCGCAGCCTGTAAAGGTGCGTCCGCCCTTTTCGAAGGACATGGACACAAACACAGGCAGGTCGGTGTTTTCTTTCATTGCAAGCACTGCCGCCTTTGCCTCATACAGATCGGTCATGGTGGCTATCTTTACAAGGTCAGCTCCTGCCTTTTCGCCTGCTTTTGCAATTTCCGCGTAGCAGTCGTAGGCTTCCTCGAATGTCATGGTACCGTTGGGCTCAAGCATTACTCCGAGGCTCGCTACATCGAGTATGACCTTTGTGTTTTCATTGCAGGCTTTTCGTGCCGCCTTTACTGCGGCTTCTATTACCTCTTCCACCGTATAACCGCTGCCTTCGAGCTTTATCCTGCTTACTCCGAAGGTGTTGGCACAGATCATATCTGAGCCTGCCTCCACGTACATTCTGTGGATATCTGTCAGCACATCGGGAGCAGTCATTGCCAGAAGATGGGTGTTATCCCTGTATCCTCTGCTCTGTATCATAGTTCCCATACCGCCGTCAAGTATCAGTGTTTTTCCGTTAAATATCTTTGCTGCCACAGCTCTTGCCTTCCCTTCTGAGTGTGCATTTTTCAAAAATACGGCAGTTTTCGCACCCTGCCATATGTCCTTTTGTTTCCTTTTCGGAGATACCTATTATTGCCGTTACCGTCTTTCTCGGCAGAAGAAGATAATTTTCAAGTGCTGTCACTCCTATGCGTTTTGGAGTGTCAAGCATTCTTTCGATTGTTCTGTTTGCCGAAAGAGGAAGATCACCGTAGCCGGGACTGTAGCGATCGGTCAGACAGTATCCCGTATATTCCTTTTTCAACTCCTCCTGCACCTGATCACAGACCTGTTCGACCAGCACAGATGCCAGAGAATCACATATTACTGCAACAGACATATCGCTGCTCTCAAGTGTTCTTAGCAAGCCATCCGCCTTTACACCTAATGTTACCGCCATTACAATGCATATGTCACAGCCGTCAAGATGTTTCTGTATATCTTCCCCTGCGAATTTGTCATCAAAAAGATAAATGCCGTCGCTTTTGCGAAGGACGGCATATTCTCTGTGAGTTTCTCTGGGGGTGCATACCGCCTTGAGCTTCTGCATGAGCGCATCTGCCGTGCGCCTTGTGTACTCATCAAGGCCGCCGAGATAACGCCGAAGTGTTTCCCAGTCGGGAGTTTCGGGCAGTTTAATATCCATGACACTCTCCATTACAGGTAATTTCTGACGTTTTCGTATATTCTCTTTGCCACCTCGGGGTTGTTCATCGTGTAAAGGTGAATGCCTTGCACATCATTTTCAATAAGATCGATTATCTGCTTTGACGCATAGTCGATTCCTGCGTCAAAAAGTGCCTCAGGATCGCTTTCATAAAGGGTCAGAAGCTTTGAGAATTCGTGAGGAACACTGGCACTGCTGAGAGTTACCGTCTGCTCGATAAGACGTGTGCTGACTATGGGCATGATACCTGCGCTGACGGGCACCTCTATACCCTTTGCACGGGCTCTGTCCATAAATGTATAGAATTTGTCATTATCAAAGAAAAGCTGGGAGATAAGTGCCTCAACGCCTGCGCCGATCTTATACTTCAGGTTTTCTATATCCGCACCGAGGTTGGGTGCATCACAATGGCCCTCGGGATGACAGGCACCAAGGATAGCCATGTCAGAAGAGTGCTTTATCTCTCTTGCCAGCTGGTCGGCATGGCGGAAATCATTGACTCGGGGCACATTAGGATTTATATCGCCTCTTAGTGCAAGTACATTTTCAATGCCGTTGTCCTTGAGCTCCTTTATTACGGTATTTACCTGCTCCTTTGTGGAGTTGACGCAGGCAAAATGCGCAAGAGGCTCTGTGCCGTAGGTTTGCTTTATGTGCTTTGCAATGTCACATGTGAAATTGTGATTATTCTCACTGCCTGCACGGTAGGTCACAGAAATATAATCAGCAGGTATAACGCTGAGTGCATCTATTGCAGCATAGATCTTATCAACACCTGTGGTCTTCTTCGGAGGGAATATCTCAAGAGAAAAAACAGTCTTCTTTGTATTGTATAATTCAGGTATTCTCATCTTATATCATTCCTTACAGCTTAAAATCTTCCGCAGAATACTCCGCAGGCAATGGCTCAACCTTCGGCTCACGTGCAGTGGGATCGTATTTAAAACGCATACATTTGTCATTTTCACCCACATAGCCTTTCCTATCACATACCAGCCTGCCGTTTTCCATTTTTGCAAAGAAGCAATATCTGCATGCAGGTGTGATTTTTTTGTCAAATAAATACTTAGCCATTATATCATCTTTTTCCTTGTTTTTTCTTATTTTATACCCCTCTTTCCTGTTTTGTCAAGGCTTTGGGCAAACACATCACAGCCATGAGGCACATTATTACAAGACACACCGAGCCCGAGGCTGTGGGCATTGCGTTGGTCTGTGTATTCACCGACAGAGTCTCAACTGCTTTTTCCGGAATCAGAGGTATTGCAATATAGGTCAGAAGTGCACAGATCATCCCCTGTGAAAGTCTTATCAGTATGAACTTGACCTTATTTACAGGGATATCCCCAAGGACGGAGAATATCTGAAAATGCACCGAAAGGCCGCCAAATCCCAGTGCGAATGCAACAAGAGGAAGTCCCGCTCTCGATGCAGCTACACATCCGCCGCAGACCTCAAGTATGATCGGAAGCATGGCCTGCGCTGTACTTTCGGAAAATCCGAGGAATTCAAGCAGTTTTTCTGCCGGCTTATCCGCCCCCATTCCCTGTATCAGGCTCAGCAAATAAGCAAACAGCACCACAAAGACGCAGACTGAAAGCAATGTCTTGGCCGCATCGCCAGCAGACGTTACAAATGCATTTCCACTGTGCTTTTCCACTTTTATATTTATTTTTGTATATTTTCGTTCCGCCCCCATACTGATTATAGCACCAACTGCAATAACAGACAGACAAAGCACCGACAGCAGAAGAGCTCCAATCGCAGGACTCTTGTATATCCCTGCGCCCACAGTCCCCAGCACAAAGGCAGGCCCGGCGGACACTGCAAAATATGAAAGCCTCTCTGCCTGTTTTGCGTTTATTGCCCCGCTGCCATACAGCTCTCTGACAGCGGCTGCTCCTGCAGGGTATCCGCCGCACATGGCTGTAAACACGGCAAAGCAGGCACTTTCCGGAAGTCCAAAAAGGAATGACACAGGCTTTGCAAAAAGCCTTGACAGCCTGCCTGCTATTCCTGTACGCATAAGCAGAAGCGAAGAAAACATAAGGGGAAACAGCGATGGGATCACCATGGACAAGCACAGCTCCAGTCCGCTTTTTACTCCCTGTGCCGCCTGAGCAGGGAATATAGCTGTCACTATGAACAGCACCGACACTAATATATATTTCATTCTCTCATCCTCCTGTTCTGTAATAGTTATGCCTTACTTCTGCATAATATTAAGCGGCGATGGGAGGCGAACAGAATGAACAGAAAAAATTCCGAAAACGAAAACCGCTCCGTGCGCTCACGTATGCGCTCTCTGTCTCTTTCCCTCAGAGGGCACGACAGCCATATAGAGATAAACAGCGGCAAAGAGGTGCTGATTGAGGGCTGTCGGGGAATCCTTGAATACTCTGATACAAAAATAAAGGTCAGCATCGGCAGACAGGCGGTAACGGTGAACGGCTGCGAACTGACGGTTCGCAATATGTTCACCCGGATGATTGTTATAATAGGGCGGATATCATCGGTGGAATATTCATAAAAGGCGGTGACATTTATATGAAATACACTCTTCTGCGTTATCTTTGCGGCTGTGTACGTTTTTCTGCTCAAGGGCAGTTCCCCGAGCGATTCATCAATCTTGCCATGCGAAATAATGCTTCACTCTGGGATATAAGACACTGCGAAGAAGGGTTTTCTGCCTGCGTCATTGCAGGTCGTTACAAATATCTTCGATCAGTTGCTAAAAAAACACGAACTAAAATAAAGCTTTCATCAAAGCACGGTCTGCCGTTCATACTTCTGCCCTACCGTCACAGGGTAGGCTTTGTGCTGGGTTTTTTATGCTTTTGTCTGACTATATGGACTATGTCAAATTTTGTATGGATAGTGGAATTCCCCTATACAAATGAAGAGCTGCAGCTAAAGCTGCAAAGTGCAGCCTATGACGCAGGGATATATCCGGGACGGCTTCGCTCTTCTCTCGACGGTGAAGCCCTTTCAAACGTGCTTGAGGCAAATATCAGTGAGCTTTCGTGGGCTTCTGTGAACATTTTCGGCAGCAGACTTTCCGTGGATATAAGAGAATATGAAGCATTCCCCGAAAAGATATCTCTTGATCAGCCATGCAATCTGGTCGCCTCAAAGGGCGGTGTTATCGTGAACATAAATCCTCAGTGCGGCTTTGTGGAAATAAAAAAGGGCGATGTTGTTGCTTCCGGGGACCTGCTCATAAGCGGAGTAATAGATGATGCCATAGGTTCTGTAACTCTTGTTCACGCAATGGGCATCGTTACCGCTCGAACCGACCATCGGTTTTCTGAAACCGTTCTCTTTGAGCAAACCGAGCCTCTTACTACAGGACGGAGCATCACTGTACGGCGGCTAACATTCTTTGGATTGGAGATACCACTCTATATAGGAAAAGAACCGGAGGGTGAATTTGTGAAAACACGCACTCAGACGCCACTTAAAATCGGGACTCATGAACTGCCGTTAGGCTACATCGAGGAGCACTGGGTGGAAACTGCTCAGATGACTCATATTATTTCGGAACGTGATGCTGTCAACAGAGCTTTGGAGCGTATAGACAAACGAATAGAGGCTCTGGGAGATATTGAAATCATATCTCGTACAGAAAATATTGAACGTAATAAAAACGGTGTTACTGTCACTGTCGATTTTTCTGTTCTTCAAAACATCGCAGCGGAAGAAATCATATTATTTGATTAAAAAAATATAAAAAGGTAGTGACTTTTGAATATATTTATGTTATAATGACACAAATAATAAATGCAGGTACGCCGTTTTGATAGTTCGGCGTGCTTTGCCGTGTCTTTCTGACACCAATTTATTTTCAGAGGTAATGCCATAGATGTACGAGCAAATTGTCAATTTTGAACGAATGGAACACGCCATCGGACTGTTCGGCAGCTTCGATGAGAATGTCAGGATTATAGAAAAAGAATTCAATGTTACTATTATCAGCCGCGGAGCTGAGCTGAAGGTCTCAGGCGAGCCCGATGACACCTCCCGTGCGGTCAGGGCGATAAATACCCTTCTTATGATGATAAACCGAGGTGAAGCACTCTCCGAGCAGAGTGTACGCTACTGTATTCAGATGGTCAAGGACGGCACAGACGATAAAATGGAGTCCATAATCCGTGAATGCATATGTATTACCACAAAAGGAAAACCCGTCAAGCCAAAAACTCTCGGTCAGAGCAAATATGTAGAGACTATCGAGAAAAATACGATAACTATCGGCGTGGGGCCTGCAGGTACAGGTAAAACCTACCTTGCTGTGGCAATGGCTGTTGCCGCATTCAGAGCAGGCAGCATAAGCAGGATAATTCTGACTCGTCCTGCTGTGGAAGCAGGCGAAAAACTTGGCTTTCTTCCCGGTGATCTTCAGCAGAAAATAGACCCTTATCTAAGGCCGCTTTACGATGCTCTTTTTGAGATGCTGGGTGCTGAGGCTTTTGCAAGATATCAGGAACGCGGAGTAATAGAGGTTGCACCTCTCGCCTATATGCGAGGCCGTACACTGGACGACAGCTTCATAATCCTGGACGAGGCTCAGAACACTTCCCGTGAACAGATGAAGATGTTCCTTACCCGTTTAGGGTTCAATTCAAAGATGATTGTTAACGGTGACTCTTCGCAGATAGACCTGCCGGATGGTAAAAAATCGGGCCTCCTTGAGGTAGCTCGTATACTGAAGGGTATCGATGATATCGGTATTGTCAAGCTCGACGAGCGTGATGTTGTAAGACACAGGCTCGTTCAGGATATCATAAAGGCCTACGAAAAGGCCGATTCGTTGAATGCTAAGAAGCAGCACAATTAACGGAGGTTGAAAAAATGGATAAGATCAGAGTTTATATTACTAATGACCAGAAGGCTGTAAAGATTCCTACGGGCATTCGTCTGCTTATCCGCAGATGCTGCAATGCCGTTCTTAAGCTTGAAAACTTCGAGGGTCCTGCAGATATCAGCGTTACTTTTGTCGATAACGACAGAATCCAGGAAATAAACAGAGAGCACCGAAATATTGATTCTGTTACAGATGTTCTCTCCTTCCCTCTCGGCGAAAACGGCAAGTGGGATATCGATCCTGAAACAGGTGCTCAGCAACTGGGCGATATTATTATCTGCGTACCTCGTGCTGTAGAACAGGCCGAACGCTTCGGTCACTCCTTCCAGCGTGAGATGGGCTATCTCACCGCTCATTCCATGCTTCATCTCCTCGGATATGATCACGAACAGGGCGGTCTCGATGCTGTACATATGCGCGAAAAGGAAGAGACTGTTATGATTATGCTCGGTCTGCCCAGAGACGAGAGCTACGCTGCAGAGTAATTTTTACTGCTATTTGCGGACGGCGAAAACCCGTCCGCAATTTTTTTGAATAATAATATATTTTGTGCTTGACTTGATGACTCTTCGATGATATAATCTTCTCGTTCACTACGGAGAAGTACCCAAGTGGTGAAGGGGCTCCCCTGCTAAGGGAGTAGGCTGGGTAACTGGCGCGAGGGTTCAAATCCCTCCTTCTCCGCCAGAGCAAAAGACTATTTTGAGTGTAAGAGTGAAATAGTCTTTTTAAAACGAAAGATGCTGTGTAAGTATTGCTTACGCAGCATCTTTCGTTTTATCCAGAAGTGAGCTGAGATTACCTGTAAACTTATAGTTGATAGTAACTTTCTGTGTACTCTTCCCTTTTACCTTTATGGAAATTTCACAAAGATATAATTCATTGATAACATTGTAGCACTCTGCAAAATTTCATCCTTTTTCAGTAACGTAATCAGTTGGCACCTGAAACTGATTGGGGACTGCGCTTTATTAAAATGTTTTACATTAATGGTGCAAAAAGTCTGAAGATGTTCTGGATAAGCCTTATAAAGAAGTTATGTTGACATCCTTCCTCTGTTATCTCCTCGCAAATGTCCAGCGTTTCCAGAAATTCGTCCTTTACCTGCACTACCGCTGAGCTTTTGCAAATCCATGCCGCACATTCAAAATGAAGGTACAGACTGCGAAAGTCCATATTTATCGTTCCGACTACTGCCGTTTCATCATCTGACACAAATGTTTTTGAATGAATAAATCCTTCTGAATATTCGTACACTCTTACTCCTGCGGCAATCAGATCTCTGTAGTAGGAGCGCGTGGTCATGTGCACATACCATTTGTCCCACTTTCTCGGTGTTATTATCCTTACATCGACACCGCTTTTAGCCGCCAGCGACAGCTCTGCTATCATACTGTCATCAACTACAAGATAGGGTGTGCAGATATACAGATAGTCCTTTGCATCGCCTATCATATGCAGATATACCTGTTCACCTACGTTTTCGTAGTCCAGAGGACTGTCTGCATATGGTATCACCCAGCCATCATCGGGTGTTTCGCATTGCCTGTCTTTCCACGGGTAAAACTTCGTGTAATCCTCGGAGGCATTGTTTGACAGTGCCCACATACGCAGAAATGTCAGAGTAAAACTCCATGCCGCTTCGCCTCTGAGCAAAAGTGCAGAATCCTTCCACACTCCGAATTTTTCCACTGCGTTAATATATTCATCTGCAAGATTGACTCCGCCCGTTATAGCACAGACACCGTCAATTACCGCAATTTTCCTGTGGTCACGGTTGTTTTGAATAGTGGCGAGCAGCGGCCTGAAGGGGTTGAACACTTTACACTTTATTCCGTTTTCCTCAAGCTGCTTCGGATAGTCCGCAGGCAGGCGGAGAAAACACCCCATATCGTCATACAAGAGTCTTACCTCTACCCCCTGCGTTGCTTTTTTCCTAAGGACATGGAGTATGGAATTCCACATAACACCTTCTTCTATTATGAAGAACTCCATAAAGATGTACTTTTCCGCTTTGCTCAGTTCCTCAAGCAGCACCTCCAGCATACGCTCGCCGGAGGGCAGAAATTCTGTCTGTGTTTTCCTGTAAACAGGAAAGCCTGCTGTATTCTGGAGATAGCTTATCTGTCTTGTGTGCGATGGACTATCCATCTTCGCCTCAGCTTTTCTGTCACACGGCATCAGGTATAGCTCACGGCTTACATTTTCTATTCTGTCAAGCTTCTTCGTAAATCGTTTGTTTGAGCTCTGCACGTGAATAAGCAAATAGAACAATCCTCCGAAAACGGGGAAAAGCAATATCAGAAACACCCACGTCAGTTTATACTCGCCCTTGTCCTTTCTCACCACGATATGCAGTGATACCGCAAGGCTTATTGCCGTAAACAGCACGGACAACGCCTTTGAGTATATACTTCCGCTGTACAGCAGGAGTACAAAAATTGCAAGCTGTATCAGAATCATCAATGCAACAAACATTCTTCGCCGAAACAGCGCGCGAAACCATTTACGTTTCATTTCTTTCCTTTCTACATAGCAGATTTACCGTTTCTGCTGTTTCTTATACTATACCTGCGGCCTGTTTCCACGCCTTCGGTCATTTCTATACATTCAAAAGCATACCAATCCCCGCTGACACCTGTCAGCTCAATCTTCGCAGAGTATGCAAACACACTGTTTATGTCCACTTTGTCATGCTCTATTCTGTAGATCACACTGCCGTCTTCCGATGTATTGACAAAGCACAACCACTGATCATTTGCTGCCATCGAGGCTAAATCGCCGCCTGTGAGAGTACTTATATCCCAATCCATCAGCTTTGCGCCTTCCTCGCTGCTTCTCATAAGTATCTTCTTATCATCAACAGTGCTTACTGTATAGACATATCCGCCGCCGAGCTGGTAATCAGCTGCACCGCTGACGATAAGATTTTCATCAGAACCATCAGTATTTACAGAATAAAGGGAACGGGTCACATCGGAATCAGATACGGTGTAATAGATTCTGCCGTTCATATACCCGAAATCCCTGTACTTTCCGCAGAGGAGAGTGCTGTCGGAATAAAGCGTTGTAAGGTCGGAGCCGCTTTCTGTAAGAGTGTAAAACAAATCCCCTTCTGCGATGAAATATCCCAGAGTATAGTTTTCATCAGAAGAATAGTCAAGCACAGTTTCTGCTATGTCAGTTCCCGACACTGCTGTTTTTCCTATTTCAATCCGTCTTACTTTATTTTTCTCTCTGAAATACAGGTATTCTCCGTCAGACTGCAGATCTGATGCACTTTTGCAGTCATAAATGCTCTTATAGCTTTCATCTGCCGTTCTGCTCATTATGCTGCCGTCTGATATGTAATAAAGAGTTTCGCCCAGCGCAAACTGATAAGAGGGTTTATATGAATTGTACCTTGTCTCAAAGCGTGCTGTCTCCTCATAGTCTCCGCCGCAGGAGCAGCTGCATGAGCAGGAAGATGCTCCGCAGGAGATAAGCATTATTGCGCCAATGAGCACCAGCGGCACTGCCACAAGCAGAATAAGTATTCTGCTGTCTCTTCTCGTTGCCATTTTAAGATTATATATCGCATCGCTCAGTCCGTCCGTAAAGCGATTCACCTGTACACCAGACTGAGAGGACAGCGTAATGTTTCCCCTTTTCTTTCTTATAAGAGTACCGCAGTTGGGACAGGATTTTCTCCCCTCCGCAACAACAGCATGACATCTTTTGCATCTCATACATAACACCCCAGAGGATATTTTTTATAATGTTTGATTATACCACAAACGCCATATTCTATCAATGAATTATTCTTAAGATTATTTTTCTTTTTATAAAAAAACCTGCATTTATCATGCAGGTTTTTTACATCAGATTTCAGAAAGGAAATCGGTTATCGCCTTGTCATACTTCTCAGGAGAATTTATGCGGAGATGGGAATGGCTTCCCTTTTCAAACCACACCAGTTTTTTCTTCTGTGATGTGCAGTTATTATAAAGCACTTCCGCTGTTTTTGGGAGGGAGAATTTATCCTCCTTGCCATGCAGGAAAAGGAAGGGAACAGTCATCTTCTTTATATGGCGCTTCGGGCATTCCACAAAAAGATTTGAGCCTATGTTTTTATTGGCCTTTGCCATTATCTGCCAGAGAATGGGATAAACAGGTTTCTTGTCACAGACCATATGCTGTTTGAAGGATTCGGGGAAGGATATGTACAGACCTTCTGTGATAATTGCATTTACATTTTTTGAAAACTCGGGCTTTGTCGCCGCCATGACGCAGGAGGCTCCGCCGACGCATATGCCGTGAAGCACTATGCTTTTGTTGCCTTGTCTCTCTGCAAAATCGATCCAGCGGATAAGGTCTCCGCTTTCCTTGATGCCTGCAGTGTTATATATTCCCTCGCTGTTTCCGTGAGCTCGCTGATCCATAACGAGGATATTATAGCCTGCCTTATGATAAGGCTCGGCAAAATAATAGGTGTAAAGCAGGGATTCACTTCTGCCGGGGACAAGTATTGCACAGCGATCAAAACCAAAATCAAAATACTGACCTGCAAGGGTAAAGCTGTCCTCACTGCGAATGGCGACCTCACGCATCTTGTCCTTGTTGGCTTCGCCCCAGGCCATGCCCTCCTCAAACATTCTGGAATGCTCCTCATGCCAGGGTGCACTGTTGTGTCTTCCCCACTTTTCATAGTCGGTACGCACAAGGATATCCTTATATACATTTTCAGCGATTTTATTCGTTATTGAGCACATGACAACAACGGAAACAATAAGAAATGCGGCAATACCGATTATTAACCATACAAACCAGGGCATATATATCCTCCAGACTATGTTGTAATTTAATTAGTATAATACAATATATTGATTAAAATGTAAACATTTCGGCACAATATTATCTGATGTTCTTGCAAAAATAAAAAAAGGGTATATAATTTAATCAGCAACTTGAAAGGAGTATTTATATGTCCGATTTTGTTATTATTTCCGATTCTGCCTGCGATCTCGGCACTGAGCTTCGCAAAAAATTCAGTGTGGATGATGTTATTTACGGTTACATTGTTTATCCTGACGGCTCCCAGAAGCATACTGATATGGATTGGGAAGAAACTTCTCCGGAAGATTATTACAAGATGATAAGCAATAAAAATATCTATATCAAGACTGCTCAGCCCTCTCCCGCAGACATTGCAGAGGTTTTTGAACGTCATCTTTCAAAGGGCAAGGATATTCTTGCTATATTCATTTCTACAGGTATAAGCGGAATTTACGGCAGTGCCTGTGCTGTTGCTGAAGACCTCCGCGAAAAGTATCCCGAAAGAAAAATTGTCTGCATAGATTCTCTGCGCTATTCCACCTGTCTCTCTCTTCTCTGTATCTACGCAGCCATGATGAGAAATGCAGGAAAGAGCCTTGAGGAGACCGCACAGTGGGTTAACGAAAACAAGAGCTGTATCCACCAGATGGGTACCATTGAGGATCTCTTCTTCTGCAAGAGGATGGGACGTGTTTCAAACACTGCCGCTATAATGGGTACTCTTGTCGGAATCAAGCCTTTGGCTGATTTCAACAGCAAGGGCTTAAGCCATGTTATAGGCAAAACAAGAGGTTATACCAATCTCTATAACTGCATTATCGGCTACATGAAGAAAACCATTATTGACCCCGAAAAGCAGGTCATTTTCGTTGCTCATACAGCCAGAACAAAGGAAGCTGAGCAGCTCAAGAAAATGATCGAAAAGGAATTCAATCCCAAGGAATGCATCATTACATGGGCAGGTCAAAACTGCGGCACCAGCATAGGCCCCGGACTTATCGCTGCTTTCTATTACGGTACTGAGATATCCGAGGGCATGGAGGAAGAAAAGAAAATCATCGCAGAGCTTGCATAAATTTAAAACGCCCCGAGAAATCGAATATTTGTTAAACAGTTACAGGCACAGCAGAGCAAGCTGCCGTGCCTGTTCTTGTACAGTTCGCTTTTGTGTGATAGGATATAAGCAAACAACCCAATAAACTTGAATTTGACGGAAAAGTTTGATTATGAGCAAAGAAGCTATCTGTCTCCACAACTCATTGACTATATTTCTATATTATGCTATAAAATAATTAAGTAACTTTTTGGAGGAAAAGATTATGGAAAGTGCAAGAAGACCAGTAGTTTATAATGAGTTGAGAAATTTCTTCGAACAGCAAGGCGGTGTTCCTGCAGAATGGGAAGCTGAAATTGGTGAACTGACTCCTGACGATTCACTTGACGGATTGGATATTTTGGTAGGCCATATGTGTGCAGAATGGGGCATGCGAGATACACGTAGTTGCTTGTCCATGATTGGTGCAAGACCCGATGAAATTGACGAATTGATAGCAATTAATAACGATATTTATTTCTAATGTATTATTTATTAAAGGGGTTTGCTATTATAAAGTATGCCTCTTTATGTCTGCTATATCAATTCATTCAACCAATTCCAACTTTATCGATCAAATCAATGTCTTTCCGAACCAAATAAACGTTACAAAAATCCGACCTATGACCGCAGTCACAGGTCGGATTAACTGTTTTACATATATCCGTTCAATTACAGAATATTTTCTTATTTTATTCTCTTTGCTATTTCAAGAAGTGCGTCCTCTGCCTGAGGGATAAAGCCGAGCTTATCGACAAAGGCATGATGAATGCCTCGGTAGCGAATGACCTCGCTGTTTACTCCTGCTTCGCTGAGCATTTTTGCAAAATACTCGCCCTGGGGACGAAGTCCATCGTATTCGGCGGTGATTACAAGTGTATCGCACAGGCCGCCAAGCTCCCCGCACATGGGACTTACCTCGGGGTCTCCCCTATCCTCTCCGTGCTGAAGATACATGGCACCTATCTGCATCATGAATTCCACACTGCCCTGTCCATCACTTCTGCCGAGGTTGAGTCTGGGCATTATAAGCTGTGCCTGAGCTTCGTTTACGTCAAAATCAGAAAGCTTCCATTCAAAGGGCATATTTTCGATATCGAGAGATACCAGCGGATAGAGCAGGAACATACCCTTGATGTCTTCTCTGCTCTGTGCTATGGATACTGCAAAGCAGGCCGCACAGCTCTCAGATGCGAGATATATCTTCTCTGCATCAGCATTATATTCTGCGGCGTTTTCCTTTATGAACTCCACTGCCTTGCTGCACTGATTCTTTGCTGTCGGGTAAGGAGCTTCGGGAGCAAGAGAGTAATCGACGTTCAGCACTACGCAGTCTGCCTTTTCAGCAAGGAAGCGGCAGGCATTCTCGCACATGAACGCTGCACCTGCAAAAAAGCTGCCTGCGTGCATATATACGAGCACGGGTCTTGCCTCGGCATCAAAGGGCCGTCTGGGATAATGAATCCACACCTTGAAACCATATCCGTTTTCGGAAAGAGTCACGCAGTCGGTAATTATCTCCGTAGTATTAAGATTGCGGTTTGGAAATCCCGTTGTCCTGCGGATATCCTCGATACCTGCAGGAGCTTTGTAATTCTTTGCCGTTTCAAGAGCCAGTGCAAGTTCATGAGATTCAAGACATCCCGGTATCATGTCTGGCAGATATCTGACTGATATCTCACTGCCGAGGCTTTCATTTATCACCTTGATGCTCTGCATCTGCCCTATCAGCTCTGCGTTGTATTCTCTCATCTGATATCACCTTATTTTTCACC
>JAZSNZ010000351.1:0-1572 GCA_045536645.1 Acutalibacteraceae bacterium | reverse complement strand
AATCTCGCTTTGAAGTATGCCGAGTTGCCCCTCGTGCATATCATCCATGTCGGGCATAGTAAGATCGTCCTGCACACGCATCAGATAGCTTATCAGTTCACCTAGCTTTTCTTCGCGCTTTCTGTGAAAAATTATGCTTACGGCAAGCATCGCCGCAAGCGCAACGCCGAGAATAATGCACATTGCAGCAGGCGTATGCAGTACAGCACACAGAACCGCCGCCAACGCGACAATGATAATCTGAATCTTTATCTCCATACCGTACCTCACTGCGTCAATCCAGACGGTAGCCTATGCCGCGGATAGTCTGAATAAGCTGGCTTTCCTCCGAATCACCAAGCTTCTTGCGCAGGCGTTTGATGTAAACGCTCAGGGTGTTGTCGTTGACATATTCGCCTGCCTCGTCCCACAACTGCCCCAGAATCTGCTGACGGCTGAGATTCTGCCCTCTGTGCTGAATGAACACAAGCAGGAGCTTATATTCCATTGCGGTGAGAACTATCTCTTCGCCGCCTCGGAACACCTTTGCGCTCTGCAGATTGACCTGCGCATCACCGATATTCACAAGGGTCTGTTCGCTGCCGCCTGCACCTGTTCTGCGCAGAACTGCTTTCATACGGGCAAGCAGTTCGCGGATGCGGAAAGGCTTGGAGATATAATCATCCGCCCCCTGTTCAAGGGCGAGAACAGTATGTATCTCATCATCGCAGGCGGTAAGAAAGATTATCGGGGCATCGCTTCTGCGGCGTATCTCTTTGCATATAGCGTAACCGTCGCCGTCGGGCAGCATGACATCCAGCAGGCTGATGTTAATTTCCCTGTCCGAATTGATTATCTCAAGTGCAGCCTGCTGCGTGGAGGCGGTCACTATGTCGTAATTCTCCTGCTCAAGGGATATTTTCAGCCCCTCAAGGATTATTTCGTCATCCTCGACTATCAATACCGTCATAAATAAACCTCACTTTGCAAAAAAGACTCCGCCACGCTGTCTGTGACGGAGTCTTTTCCATGTTTGCGCTGAATCTATTATATACTCTCTCTGCGTATGTCTTCAAGAATATTTTTGTTCTTTTCGGCTCTGAAGCTGAAAAAGGTAAACAGGAACAAAGCAGCTGCGGTCAAAGCAATAGCCAGCAGATACATGCCAAATGGAATGGAGGTGCTGAGATTACCGAAAAGGTCAACCAGCACAGTCCGCACAAGATATATCAGTGGAGTAGCAACGACAATGGCTGCAATGGCGCTTGCCGCGAAGATACCACAGCATTCAAGGGTGAGCATTTTCACAAACTGGCGGTCGGTCATACCGACGGAGCGCAGAGCCGCAAACTCCATTTTGCGTCCTGCAATCTTGCCCCGAACCGAGTTGAACAGGTTAAGCATACAAATCAGAGATGTGAGCACCACAAAGCATACCAACAGCACTCTGATTGCCGAAGTGATGGCATCGGCGATAGATTTTGCCTGAACGCCTATGTTTTTGAATACCTCAACGCTGTCGGGGGTGTAGTCATTTTCGGTGTCAAATGTTCTCTGCGCAAGGTCGCTGTAAAGAGCGCAATCGGTGTTTCT
>JAZSNZ010000376.1:0-11229 GCA_045536645.1 Acutalibacteraceae bacterium | reverse complement strand
TGTGCGTTATCGGTCAGCTTATCGCAGAGCCTTTACTTACTGCCATGGGCACGCCCTCTGAGGTAATAGGAAAATCTCTTCTTTATATCCGCATTTATTTCCTCGGCATGCCCTTTATGACCTTCTACAATTTCGGAGCCTCCACCCTGCGTGCGGTGGGTGACACAAAACGTCCGCTGTATTTCCTTGCCGTGTCGGGTGTTGTGAATGTGGTGCTCAATGCTGTGCTGGTCATATTCTTCGGCATGGACGTAGCAGGCGTTGCCATTGCTACGGTGGTCTCTCAGGCACTGTCCGCTCTGCTCGTTTTCCTCAGCCTCCTGCACTCCGATGGCAGTATACGCCTGTCCTTTTCAAAGCTCAGGATACATGGCAGAAAGCTTGGCTTGATGATAAAAGTAGGCTTACCCATGGGTATTCAGAATTCTCTGTTCTCCTTTTCGAACGTACTTGTCCAGTCCTCCGTCAACTTATTCGGAGAGGCCGCCATGGCCGCTCACACAGCTACTGTCAGCATTGAAAGTATTATGAGTGTGGCTGTTTCAGGCGTTGCGGATACTTCAATAAACTTTACAGATCAAAATGTGGGTGCAGGAAAATACAAGCGTGTGCGCAGAGTCTGCGCTATCTGCTCCATTCTGTCGGTGGTGATCTCCCTTGCTCTCGGTATGGTGATGTTCTTCTTCGGTGATAAGCTGCTGGCTGTCTATAACAATGACCCCGATGTTATCGCCTGCGGTCTCAACCGCACAAGGCTCGTCGGTCTCTCCTACTGGATATTCGCTCTCATGAATGTTTTCGCAGGCTGTCTGCGAGGTATGGGGCGCTCCTTCCTGCCGATGATAAGCTCGCTTTTAGGCGTGTGCGCTTTCCGAATCGTCTATATTTACACCGTATTCAAGCTCTTCCCCACACTGCTGACCCTCTATGCGGTATATCCTGCATCCTGGGCAGTTGCCATGATACTGAATATGATATGCTATCTTATTATAAGCAGACTGCTGATTGCAGGACGGCTGAAGGTAATTACCGGAACAAAAGCGAAGGCTTAGACAGCAGGCTGTCAAAGCACCTCTCTGACGAGGTTAGGTGCTGTTATCGCGAAGCAAGAAATTCAAGGGAATCGCATAATTATGCGATTTAGACTACCCCTCAGTCACTCAAGTTCGCAAAAGCGAACTTGGCGACAGCTCCCCTGACAAGGGGAGCCAAGGGTATATACTTTTTAGACAAGCTTAAAAAAGACCGCTCGGCTGAGCGGTCTTTTCTTTATAGCTTTATGAGAAAGGGAAGCCCTTTCCATCGGTTTTTATCCTGCGAAGGATTATAAACACTGCCTCAACAGCCGCAAGTCCCCAGCTGAGGAAAAATCCTGCGCTTGTTATGGGCCATTCGAAAATTCGCGCAATGATATCAAAGGAGATAAAGCCCAGATGTGCAAGACCGCGAAGATAATACCTTGCGTAGAAATCATGTATGCCGAATGCACCTGTAGGCAGCAGCGCAAGGAATATTGTACCAAACCTGTTGCGCTTGTCTGTGTCCTCAACCATGACATACCTGCCCTTTTTCTCAACTATGGAATGCGGATAGGGGGATACAAATGGCGTATCCTCCATGGGTTTTGTACATCCGTAGGGCATATCGTACTCACAGCCGAAGCACACACCGTCGCACTCCATGCCTGTATGCCTGCTGCAGGCAGCACCGCAGGCAGGACAGAACATATCATAATCACGGCAAAGCTCGCCGCATTTCGGACAGACTATCATTGCAATTTTTCCTTACCAGTAGTAATAACGGTTGCAGTAATCCTCGAGGGTCTCAAGGGCATCTCTGTTCGGTCTGCCCATATCCTTGTAGACAGCATAGCCGATCTCATGGTCGACGGTCCAGTCAACAAGGTCTATACCGAGAATTGGCTCGGAATCTATGGAATATCCGATATTGCCCTCGTAGAAATACATTGCCGCAAGGCCTTCTGCCAGTTCCTTTGTCTGCTCGTCTCTTGCGTTCTCCCAGAGGCGTTTTACTTCAGGCATGGTATCACAGGTAAGCTCCTCTGCGATATACTCTATATCGATTTCCTTGCCTGCGATGTATCTGTCAACATTGACCTTTGCAACCACTCTGTCAACATTCATAAGGTTGAATGCGCAGATGCAGGCGATAACGATAGCTGCAGTGACAGGAGCGATGCGGATCTTATCGATCCAGAAAGCCGCAACAAGTGCAAGAAGTGCAAGAGTAAGTCCTGCAACGAACAGAACTGCCGCAACTCTTGTGGTGGTAAGACCGTAAGCGCCGATGTAGAGGAACATACGGTAGAATGCGGAAATGCAGATAACGAAGGTTGCAAGGGTGATAAGACTGAGGGCGACTTTGAGAACAACGCCCACTCTGCCCTTGTCGTTTCTCTTTGCGAATGCGCGGATAGCAGCACAGACAACAAAGGTAAAGAAGATCGCAAGGCTGATATCCCATGCTCCCTTGTGGGCATATTCAGCGTAGGTAAGTCCTGCAGGGAGCTTTGCACCTACGAAGAGATACTCGATCTGGAAAATAACGAAGATAAGATATACTGCTGCGGCAGCAAAAAGAACGGTGGGAGTGATGACAGAGTCGAATATCTGAACCTTTCTGCCCTCTCTCTTTTCGGTGGAATAGCCCGAACGGAGAGTCAGGACATTGGAGAAGATAAACACTGCCAGAATTGCACCGAAGATTATATCGAAAACAAGCTCGCCGATATCGAAGTTGATAAACTCCGCAACCTTATCGACGAAATGAGCAAATGCGGCATCTGCACCTGCGAAAATGGAGATAAGAATGATAACTACGGGAATGGAAATTATTAACCCTAAGAAAATCTTGATTCCGTTGCCCTTTTTGCTGTCATTCTTGCCGAGGGAACGGAAGGCATTGCCGATATTTGCAAAGGTATAGCCGAAGAACACTCTGAAAATATCCATAAAGCCGCGGAAGGATACCACTCTGTTCTCAGTGCAGCCGCCCATGAGCATAAGCTGCATCGGCATCATAACGAGCATGAGAAGCACTGCCACTGCTCTGCCTGCGGTGGATGCAAACAGTGTCACTGACAGGGCAAGCAGAATTACGGGAACGAGCAGGAGCCATGCACTGGCTCTGGGCTTTTTGCCTCCTCCGATGATGAAGGGAGCGAAGAAGCAGTAGTAAAGCACTACCATCAAGGTAAGGCCTGCGCCCTGAGCTACACTTGACAGGAGAATGCCTGTAAATGCTGTGCCGTAAACGAGGGAAAGGATAAAGATTATCCAGGATTTTGATGCGGTTGTGTTGTCAAAGAGCTTCTTTGCTCTTTCATTGACCTTTTTCTCGGGCTGAGCGTAAACTACAGGCTGCTGAGTATACACGGGCTGCGTGTATACAACGGGCTGTGCGTTCTGCGTCTGCACAGGCTGCATTGAATTTGTCTGATTTGCGGGATTGTTATTCATTACATGACACCCTTTCTCTTTTCAGATTAAATGTAAAGGTTGTGAATCCCCTGATTTTCCCCTGATTCTGTTTTTATCTGCGACGGGCAGCCCCAAGTCTCTCGGCGGTGGCCTGTGCCTCAGCAAGCTTCTTTGCTGTGGAAATCTTCTCAGGTTTTACCACCTTGCCCTTGTACTTGCGTCCTGCGATCCATGCCTTGCGAAGCTGGTCGCTGAGCTTGCCCTCGGCGTATGCCTTGCCGCTGTCATCGGAAATGGAGTTGAGTATTACCTGAATGATAATGCTCTTTGTGTCCATATCGCCCTTTTCGTAGGCATTGGAGAGCAGCTCAAAGAAAGGGTCAAGACGTGCCTTGTTGCCCTTCTTAAGATTGTCTGCAAGTGCGACGCATACGGTCTCCTCACAGAACTTGAGGGGAAGAATCTCGCCGTAATAGTTCTTGTGGGAAAGGAGCGGTGCTCTGCACTCGGGGAAGGATGTGGGGATTCGGTTTACAAAGAAGTTTGCGTCCATGCTGTCGCCGGACTCTTCCTTCTTTGCCTGCTTTGCAACAGCCGCAATGCGTTCCTTGGAAACACGCACGGGAGCAGAAAGTGTATCAAGAAAATCGAGAGCTACGCTCAGTACCTCTCTTTCACCGTCACCGCCTGCTTCGTCGAAGAAATATGTCTGAACGTGTCCGCAGTCGTCAGCACTTGCGTTCGCCTCGCCCTTGCCGAGGAAGAACTTCTTTTCCTTCTTTGCATACTTGATAAGCAGTGTGTCAAGCTCGCTGTTGTAAAGAGCATAAGGTTCGTTTCCTGAAAGCTGACACTCGCCTCTTGTATAGCCTTTTGCATTCAGTTCGGGTTCCATTTTGTTGATACAGGTTTCAAAAAAGTTTGCCATTTTGTTTATTCCTCCGTATATTTGCGGTCATGCTGTATGTTCAGCATACCATTTTATTTATCGATAATCAATAACAATTCGTTTACAATCGTTAAATAGAGTGTAACAAGAATATTAAATTTACGTGACAATTTGTATTATTCTACCATGTTTTCCATATTAAAACAAGGCTCATTACGGGATGCTTTTATCCCGAAATTATAGTCGCATCGGGATAGATTACGGTTTTGGGACGGCTGCTGCTCCTGCTGCTCATTGAGAGGGAAAGGGATATGGGGCCTACTCTGCCGAGGAACATGGTAAGACACAGGACCAGCATCGAAAGGTTCGGCAGGTCATCGGTTATGCCCGCTGTGACTCCAACCGTTCCGAATGCGCTGACCGATTCGTACAGCGCATCAATGGAGCGCACCTGACCGCCAAGCTGTCCGAGGATCACCACCGTTGCTACAATTATAGCCGCAATTGCGGTCGCGGATATGGCAAGTGCTCGATATACAGTCTCTCTGGTTATCCTTCTTTTACCTATCGTCGGGTGGTTATAGCCGCGAAGAGTACATACAACGGTTGTAATAAGCACTACCATGGTGGTGGTCTTTACACCGCCGCCGGTAGAGCCGGGAGATGCACCGATGAACATTAGCACGCAGAAGAACAGCTTGGTAAAGCCGCTGGCAGCTCCCAGATCCACCGAGGCAAAGCCTGCGGATCGGGCACATACCGACTGGAAAAATGCGTTTGATATCTTATCGCCGAAGCTCATGCCGTAAAGGGTGCCGTTCCATTCGCTTGCAAGGAAAAACAATGTGCCTATCACGAGCAGTGCGGCTGAGGCGACGCACACTATCTTTGTGTGCATCATAAGATTTCTGATCTTTCCGCCATCTTTTATTACATTTATTATGTCGTAGAACACCACAAAGCCCAGACCGCCGAGGATTATTATGCTCGACAGCACCATAAGTACATAGGGCTCTGAATTAAGGCTTACCACGCTGTTTCCCCTGCCCAGAACATCGAAGCCTGCGTTGCAGTAAGCGGAGATGGCAGTGAATACCGAGCTCCACACACCCTTTAAAAAGCCGTATCTGGGTATGAACTCAAAGGACAGAAGCACCGCTCCCACGCCTTCGCATATAAGCGTTACTCCTGCGGCGACCTTGAGTATGCCTCTTGTGCCGCCCATGTCGAGGTAGCCCGTTGACTCCTGCGCTATCCTCAGACTGCGAAGTCCCAGCCGCTGGCGCAGTGACAGCGTCAGCGAGGTAACTATTGTCATAACTCCCAGACCGCCTGTCTGGATAAGCAGGATTATTACTATCTGCCCGAACAGTGACCAGTGAGTGGCTGTGTCAAATGGAGTAAGTCCTGTTACGCAGGTGGCGCTGGTCGCCACAAACAGCGCCTTTATAAAGCCTGTGGGCTCTTCCCCTGCCTTTACCGAAAAAGGCAGCAGCAAAAGCAGCGTTCCTGTTATGATTATCACCGCAAAGCTCATGGGGATAAGCTTGTGGGCAGGTATGCTCTCCAATTTCCTGCCGATAAATCTTTTTGCTCTTCTTATGCGCTGTTTAGTCACTCGCAGGTGTTTTTTTAATTTTTCGGAAAATTTCGGTTTTTCGTTTTCCATTTCAGCACCTTCTCTTTTAAGAGGACTGTTTTTTATTTTGCTGTTACCTGACAGCTGTCTGTAACGGTGGTTATTCCGTTGAGTATCTGGGTCACTCCCGTGCCGTCGGTAAGCTTCATTACGCTGTAATAGGTTATGCTGTTTGAGGAGCTCTGCAGGAATCTGTCGGAGGTCATTATGCTCAGCGTACCCTTGTAATCATCGGCATCCGTATATTCAAGGCTATAATTTGCCTCCTGCTCCGATTCGGGCAGTCCGTAGCCGGAAACAGGGCTCATGGCAAAGCTTATCATGTTTTCTGATATCTTCGATACACTGTACTCCATTTCCATGGCAGTCTCACTGTCTACGGTCTGGGAATGGGTCAGCAGGGTATCCTTTGTTATCTTTTCGGGCAGGTTGAGCAGAAGCTCCTCTGCTATCGCCCTTATCTCTGTTTCTCCCAGCAGCTCCTTTGCTCCCTGAACCTCGGAGTAGAGATTTTTTGTGCCGCCTACGGAAACTATTTTATATTCACTGTCCAGATCAACATTAAAGCTGTGACCGATTATATCAAAGTATATTTTTGTGTCCGTACTTTTCGTCGATTCGTCGTCTGTGTCAAAGACAACGGTGTTTTCCCCGTTGTAGCCGTACACATAGCTTCGCCTTGCTATGGTAAACTCCAGGCGAAGTCCCTCTTCCCTTTCCTTTACGGTAAAATCATACCAGCTCTTCATATCCCAGTCGGTCTCCATGCCGTATTCGCCGTCGGAATAAAGAGCGTTCTGACGGAAGGTACAGAGCATGGAGTATTTTCCCTCCTTTACAGGGGGCGTTTCTATTTCGTCAAGACTGCTGTTCTGGACGGTCACAGAGGATGATGGGGTGATATTGGGTGTGGAATAATGGTCGCTGTTGTCACATTTACAGCCGCAGAAAGCCGATAAAAGCATGACCAGCACCATAATCAGCGATATTTTCTTCATTGCTTAGTCCTTTCTGTTCCCGGCATCAGCGCACATCACGTCTTACTCCGATATACCCCATAATAATAAATACCAGCCAGTGTATCGCAGCAGCAAGGTAAGACACTATATAACCTGCCTGTGCATAGTTCGGTACACCCCTGACAGGTGCGGAAATATCGAGGCAGGAAACTATGGACAGTCCGATAAATACATTGCCCGAGGCACCTGCGGTTTTTCCAAGCAGCATTGACGCTATGCAGAGCACAGCGGTAAGGGCTGTGGCTGCGCCTATACTGCGTGTCATAATCGACACCGCAGCGCTGAATGCTGTTATTATGAATGAAGTGACAAGCACACAGGCGGCGATTTCAAGAGAGAAGGTAAAAAAGCTTTCCGATACTGCGCTCTCGCCCAGTACTCTTACATATTCGCCCTTGTACTCAAGTCCTCCGCAGCCAAGCATTCCGCCGAAGACAGAGCCTGTCCATGCCGCGGCACACAGCACAACGGCAAACGCGGACACAGACATAAGCTTCGCAAAATACTGCTTGAGACGGGTAACCGGCAGAGTGTACAGGGTGTATATAACCCCCGAACGATACTCTCCTGCGGTTTTCGATGCCGTCACTGCAGAAACAAAAACTCCTATGGGAAGCATCATCAGCCAGATGGTAAAATATATCACATTCCATGCCTTTGAAAAGCCCGGTTCCTTATTTTCCCTGAGACACGCATTTATTATGTATGCTTCCCTTACTGCTTCCTGCTGCTTTGTGATGTAATAAGCCTTTTCCTTGCCCGACATGCTTTCCGCCATGCGGAGATATTCATTGTTAAGCTCTGTCAGTTCTTCATATCTCGCTCTGCAGGCATCCTGCCAGCTTTCAAAGGGAACTGTCTCTCTTGCAGTCTCCGATGCAGCAGTATTTGCAGTCAATACCGCATCAGTACGGGAAATATCCGTGCCTGAGGTGATATTACTGCCTGAAATAACATCATTCGGTATTACTGTCTGTATATCATTTTCATTCTCTATGACCTGCTCCGTGGAGAGCTTTACGGGAGATTCATTTATCTTGTCAACAATTGCTTTCGGCAGGAGACTTTTCTCTCCGCTGTTTGCACCGATCACCCACGATGTTCCGAGGGCTATGAGAAACACGGCGATTATCGCCAGCAGAGCCGCCACGCCCGAATAAAGGCGCATATTTTCGGCTCTGGCAGAACGCAGAAGCTTACCCATCAGTATTCTCCTCCCTCATATCCGTACTCTCTCATTTCGCTGTCGTCAGCTACTGAGGGTCTCTCACGGAGAAGTCTGTAATATGCTTCTTCGAGAGATATTTCGTGGGGACGTGCCTCATATACCATGTAGCCTGCATTGAAAAGCATGGCGGTTATCTTCGGGACCTGTGACTGGTCGCAGTCGAACACCACGTAGCCGTTTCGCACCTCGCAGTTTATCTTCATTGCCTCGAATATGTGCCTTGCCGCATCGGCAGGTCTGTCCACAAGCATTCTCTGGCAGATCTTGCCTGTGCCGAACTTGCGAAGCCGCTCGACGGTGGATACTCCGATGAGAACTCCGTCCTCCAGCACCGCGACCCTCTTGCAGGTCTTTTCAAGCTCTCGCATCTGATGGCTTGTCATGACCACCGCCGTGCCGAGCTCTCTGGTTATGGAAAAGAGCATTTTTCTGACGTTGAGAAATTCCACAGGGTCGAGGCCGTCGATGGCCTCATCAAGAAGCAGAAGTCTCGGCATATGCATCACAGCCGATGCAATAGCCAGTCTCTTGCGCTCGCCCTTTGAATACTGCGACACCTTTCTGCCCACTGCTTCGCCAAGGTCAAGCATTTCAATGACATTGTCAATCCTGTCCTTTGGAATTTTTCCCCGCTGTGCGGCAAGTGTTCGCAGATTTTTATAACCTGTCATATTCTCAAAGAATCGGGGGTTGTCTGTTACCACTCCGGTAAGTCTCATGCATTTTTCAAAATCCTTGTGCAGGTTCACTCCGCCGATATATATGCTTCCCGAATCGGGCATGGCAAGGCCTGATGCCAGATTCATCAATGTGGTCTTGCCGGCTCCGCAGGGGCCGAGCAGACCCAGTATTTCCCCCTCCTGCACTCCAAGCGTTACATCGTTGAGAAGATAAATCCGATCTTTGGTTTTGGTAAGGTTTTCTATCGTGAGCATCTGCATGGTTTTTCACCTACCGTTTTTATTTTTTCACTTCTATTCTCAGTATTGCCGCCTTTGTGGCAGGGATAACAAGGTGTTCTCCGCCGTTGTAGCTGCCAAGCAGGCATTCAGCATCTGCAAATTCCTCGGGAAGCTCGATAGCCTCATCGTTCCACGCCGCATTGACCGCTACGAGTATTGCGTCCTTTTCGCCGCGGCGTATATAGGCAATGGTCGAATTTTTAGCGTAAACAGGCTCAAAGGAGCCGTCTTTCAGACAGTCGAGGGAAAGCCTGAGCCACCCGAGACGTGCAAACCACGAAAGCAGTTCGGTATCCTCCCTGTCCCAGGGGTAAGTCCTGCGGCAGAAGGGGTCCTTATAACCCTGCATTCCTGCCTCGTCGCCGTAATATATGCTGGGTACGCCGGGAAGTGTGTACTGCATCACCGTTGCAAGGCGGAGGAGGTTTTTGCCTATTCCAATCTGGTCGCCGTGGAGGCTTTTTGATGCCTGCCATGCTCTGTCACGGCCTCTGAGGGGCTCGCCGCCGAGAAGAGTCAGCGCACGCATGGTGTCGTGAGAGCCGATAAGGTTCATCAGATTTCGTATGACCTGCGGCGGATAGTTTTCCATGACGCAGAGTATACACTCCATTGCATGCTTCGCGTCCCAGCCTGTCACAAGTCCTAAAATCGCATCCTTGAACACGTAGTTCATGACGGTATCCAGCTGTCTGCCGCCGAAATAGCGCTTGAGAACACCGTAGGCAACCTTGTTGGAAGCATCCTCCCACACTTCGCCCATGATTATTGCATCGTCTCTTTCTGCCTTGACTGCCTTTCTCAGTTCGTCCAAGAATTTATCGGGCAGTTCATCCGCTACGTCCAGCCGCCAGCCGTCTGCGCCAAGTCTTATCCAGCGGCGCAGTATTCCGTTTTCGCCGCAGATGTAGTCAATATATGACTGTGTGTTCTCCTCTACCTCGGGCAGTGTCTCAAAATTCCACCAGCCGCGGTAGCTGTCAGGCCACTGAGAGAATGCAAACCAGTCGTAATATTTAGATTCCTTTGAATTGTACGCACCGAGGGTGCTGTAGCGGTTATTCTTGTTGAAATACACGCTGTCGGAGCCCGTATGGGAAAATACTCCGTCGAGAATGACCTTTATGTTCCTCTTGTGGCACTCGTCGCAGAGGTTTTTGAAATCCTCCTCTGTGCCCAGCAGCGGGTCTATCCGCTCGTAAAAGGCGGTGGAGTAACGGTGGTTTTCGTGAGATTCGAATATGGGGTTCAAATAAAGGCAGGTGACTCCAAGCTCTGAAAGCCTGTCGAGATGGTCAATTATTCCCTGCAGGTCACCGCCGAAATAGTCGTTGTTTGTTATCTTGCCCTTCTCGTCAGGCCACCAGACTATCTCTTCGTCCCAGTTTTCGTGCATGATTCGGTCAGGATAGGGGTTTTCGTTTTTTCCCGAACGGGCAAAGCGGTCGGGGAAAATCTGGTATATTATGCCGCCTGAGAGCCAGTCGGGAGTTTTGAAGTCCTTTTCGTAAACAGTCAGCTGCCACGGATTGGGATTTGGCGTCAGCACACCCACGCTGCCGAAATCCCTGCCTATCTTTTTGGCACTTGCTACACACTCCATTTCAAAATGGTAATGCCACAGACCGGGAGTTTTGGGAGTGAAATCCACTTCCCACCACTCAAAATCCCGTCCTTCCATGCCGCACCAGAACATATTGCCTGTCTCCGTCTCGCCTGTGTGCTCGTTCTTGAAAAGCACATTTACAGCGGAGGCTGAGATATACCTCGGCAGGCAGACCTTGAAATGCACCTGTGTGTTTTCTGCCACCGCTCCTGTGGGATTTCGGTATGCGGAGTTTCTGGAATCGAATATTTTCAAGTAATTCACCCTTTGAACGCAAGTAGTTAACATTACTATTATAGCCTAATTACAGTATAAAGGCAAGTAAAAGCGGAAATTATGAAAATGATAATAAAACAGCTCCCCTGTCGGGGAGCTGTCATTGTCAAAAAACCGTTCTTGGCTCCCCTTGTCAGGGGAGCTGTCAGCGAAGCTGACTGAGGGGTAGT
>JAZSNZ010000078.1:0-6986 GCA_045536645.1 Acutalibacteraceae bacterium | reverse complement strand
CAGCTGGTGGTGTCAAAATTATCGCGGAAAAGCTTACATATCCAGCGAAGTTTTCTCTGCAAAGGCTCACCGGAAATTTTTTCACTGAAAATTTTACTTTCAGAGGCGAGCATGGCATGCTCCATGATCCTTGCACTGTCCTCCTTTGCACTGGCTTTCGAATATATCTATAAAGTATGCTTCGCCGTCTTCGGAATCGGCAGTATAGCTTTCATCATTGTTTGCCTGGTTGGAAATATAATCGGCGTCATAGTCGAACCCTTCGGGGTTGAGGTCAGTCCACGGTATCTCCGCATTGTCAACACCACTTTTTCTGACAATAACATAGTCCTCCAACGCATGGTGAATTTCGTGATATAAGTTTTTTCCAGATCATAGCTTTTCCTGATACCCAGCACTATATAAGTATGTCCATCGATATTTGTATAAAACCCTGCGGCCGATATCATATCTGCGCCTGTCGGAATAACTTCGTCCACAATGTATATATGCAGTTTACTTGACGACACCCACTCGTCGGTATATTCAAGCTGCGCAAACATTCCCTCGGGGTACTTTGAAAGTGCCTTATCAAACATATTCAGCACTTTCTCAATTTGCAGCATATTGGTGCAGAGCTTATAGTCATATAAATCATAGTCAGGAACGTTGTACACTTCTTCTCCATCATGGGCCACCGTCAAAAGCATTTCATTCCTGTTATGAAAATACTCCGTAATGACCTCGCATATCTGTACATCATCTTCAACCAGCAGAATATGGTATATACCTTGCGCCTCCTCTTGTGTCTATCTTAAACGCTTCATGTATCGTTTGTGTATCGTTTTTGCATTTTTCTGATATATTATATCATCTGTCTGCCATTTCCGTCCAGCATTGACACAAAATCCGAGCTGTTTACCGGCTTTGAATAATAACCCCGGAAATAATCACAACCCATATGCTCTAATTGATTGGCCTGTTCTGCTGTTTCCACACCTTCTGCCACAATATTTTTACTCAGGTATTTAATCATATCTAATGAAAAAAGTTCATTGATTTAATTGTTGAAAGTGATGAAAAATAAATCTTCCAAACAAAGCAGGAAAAGCAAAAGGAGATAGCGACAAAAGAAATGTAAAAAAAGTGTGCTCTTAAAAGATAAAAGCACAGAAAACTATCATTAATATGTAAACCTCAAAACAAGATTTTTATAATATAAAAACTTACGGAGAAATAAAATTTACAGAAAAACCAAGGATTTATGAGAAAAGTATTGATTTTACGGCTTAAGGGTGATATAATTTATGTAAATTTGTGTACCTGCGTTTATTTGAACTCAGTGATATTATGTCGAATTAAAGAGATGAAGGTTAAATTCGCACAATTATATCTCTCTGAAACTGTAAGAGATTCACATAAATACAGACTGTTTAATTGATAACGGAGTAACAGATGATGAAAAATAAAATATCTGTAACCCTTAAAATAATATCTACCGTCATGACATGTGTCATACTGGTGCTGGCCATACTTTTGGTCGGAGTCAAGCTGTTCGGAATAAAGGTGTACACCGTGCTTTCGGGTTCCATGGAGCCTGAGTATCCCACGGGCGCACTTATATATGTAAAAGAAGTTGAGCCGGAGGAGCTTAAGGTCAAAGACGTAATAACATATGAACTTGCAGGAAACAATGTGGCGACCCACAGAATAGTCGGCATAAGGGAAGAAGCAGGTGAGTTTCTTTTTACCACAAAGGGCGATGCAAACAGCAGTGCCGATAATTCTCCTGTAAGGGAAAACCGAATTGTGGGAAAGGTTATATTCAAAATCCCGGGGCTTGGAAGGGCTGCAAACTTTATACAGTCCACCATGGGAATATTCTTTATAATGTTAATGGGAGCAGTTATTTTCCTGCTCATGGCAGTGGCGGATTATCTGTCCGATAAGAAAAAAACAGGATCCAGATAAAGGGAGGGTCTTATTTGAACAGAAAAACGAACATGATACTGACCATGTGCGCAATTATCATGCTTACGGTATCATGTGTTATGGGTACACTGGCGCTTCTCACTGACACCGACGAGGTGGTGAACACCTTTACCGTCGGTAAAGTGGCCATAAGCCTTGATGAGGCGGCGGTCAATACCGACGGTACACCGATTGAAGGAGCAAACCGTGTTCAGGGAAACAGCTACCATATGATTCCGGGAAATACCTATGTGAAGGACCCGACCGTAACGGTCATAGCCGGAAGCGAGCCGTCGTATATAAGAATGTTTGTGTCGATAGACAAGGCAGATGAGCTCAAGGCAATATTCGGAGATGATTTTCTTCCGGAAGAATATGTGTCGGGCTGGGATAAGTCCCTGTGGCCCTGCACGGGAATAAAGGAAAAAGACGGCGTGCTGACATACGAGTTCCGTTATCACAGCATCGTTGACGCGTCAGACAGCGATGATGACATCGTGCTTGATGCGCTTTTCGATTCGTTCACGGTTCCGGGCGAAGTCAGGGGAGAACAGCTGGCGACAATAGCAGACATGAAGATAACAGTAGTGTCTCACGCCATGCAGTCAGAGAACTTTGATGACGAAGAAGAGGCATGGAAGGCATTTGACAATGATTCCGAGGACAGCGGAACAAACTAAAAACGGATATATATGACCAGACGGAAGGAAGGGCATAAAATGAAAATATTTGAATTGATGTCAGAGGTTACTAAAAACGCATTTAAAAACTGCGGCGATACTGCAGTGAATGCATGGAAGCATGCAGGTCAGGCTGTGCGTGATGCATGGGCATATGCACGCCGGATCGCCGGAAAAACAGCAAGCGCAGTATCCGGCAGTGCGAAAAAGATGTGGAACAGTGTATGTCCTTCAGGAAAGAGCACAGGCAAGCTGAATTTCGGACGCATGGGGCTGAGAACAGCACTTACCGCATTTGCGATAGTTCTTATGGCATGCAGTATCACAGGCGGAGCAGTTGCATGGCTTTCTGCCGAGACTCCTCCCCTCACCAACACCTTCACCTACGGCGACATCAACCTTACCCTTACAGAAACTGAGACCGACGGGGATGATACTCCCTTTACCAATACATATACAATGGTTCCCGGTCACAAGATAAGCAAGGACCCGGTGGTAACTGTTCTCAAGGACAGCGAGAGCTGCTGGCTTTTTGTAAAGCTTGAGAAATCCAGAAATTTTGATGATTTCATGGAGTATGAAATTGCCGAGGGCTGGACAAAGCTCGAAGGCAAGGACGGCATATATTACAGACAGGTCGACCAGACAGAGGAAGACATCAAGTACTATGTTCTCAAGAACAATGAGGTCAAGGTAAAGGACAGCGTCACAAAGGTCATGCTCAATAAGCTTGATGAAAACGGAGCAAGCGACTATCCCACCCTTACCATCTATTCCTATGCAGTACAGCGCGACAGCGATATTGATGCTATCGACACTGCAGAGAAGGCATGGGAGCTTGTTGAGAACCCCAACGCATAATCAATATAACCGCCACTCAGAGAGAGTGGCGGCAATCAAAACACACAATGCGGATTGTGTGTTTTGATTGCCGAAATACAAACGGATTTCAATTCTGAACAGGAGGCAGCACGATGAAGCGACTTGAAAACAGCAAAAAATATATTTTGCTGCTTTCGCTTGTGATGATTCTTGCGATCGCGGTCAATTCCACCATCGCATTTATTCAGGCACAGGCACAGCCTCTCACAAATACATTCAAGCCTGATAAATATATCAGCAACGACCTTATTATTTCCAAAGAAGTAAAGCACCCATTCGGAGCAGGGTATGTTATCCCCGAAAATATATCTTTTGATTTTGAGGTTAATCTCGGAGAAATCTATGCCAATACGGAGATAGTCACTTCTGAGGGTACTGCGACAGCTGACGAAAACGGAAAAATCACAGTAAAGATCAGACCTGACATGCCTCTTTCTGTAAAAGGACTTGTAGAGGGTACGCAGATAACCGTAAAGGAGCTTGAAGCTCCGGCAGGCTTCAGTGCAGAAAGCGGAACCGATCTTCAGCAGACTGTAATATCAGCAGATAAAGATTCCGAGCTCAATTTTATAAATATATACACACCCTCCTCGGTAAAGACTGAGAATATCGAACTTAAGGTAAAAAAGGTCCTTACAGGGCGCGCGTGGAAGGAAGGCGACAGCTTTACATTCCTGCTTGAGTATGACGGAGGAAAAGGCGAGTGGACAAAGCTTGCTGAAAAGTCAGCAGCATTCGGTGCTGATGCAGATTATGACACTGTACATTTTGGCGAAAACCTTGATTCTCTCGAGATAAGCGAGACAGGCACATATGCATTCCGTATTTCAGAGATTGCAGGAGACATCGAAAACGTCAGATACGATAGTACCGTACACAATTTCAGAGTTACCGTCACAGATGAAGATATGGACGGAAAGCTCGAAATATCCGATATTATCGCCTCTGAAAAAATGACTGTCGAAGAGGACAGCACAACAGGCACAACTTCTCTCAAGGCAGAATTTAAAAATATTTATTCCGAATCTAAGGACGTTACAGTTGAGTTCAAGGTAAACAAGACTGTAAAGAACACTGGATCAGACAGCATTGGCCCCGAAAACTTCAGCTTTGTTCTTGAAAATACCGAAACAGGCGAGAAGCTGACAGCAAAGACCGATGAAAGCGGTAAGGCTGTATTTGAGCTTACCTACACCGCTGATGACGCAGGAAAGACCTTCATATACAAGCTCAGCGAGAAAGATGAAGGCAAAGACGGCGTTACATACAGCGACAAGGTTTACAACGTAAAGGTCGAGGTAACCCTTGACGCTCAGGGCAATACCGCAGCAGCAGTATACTGCGCGGGCGAGCCTGTAACAGACTTTGTGGCAGATTTTGAGAATATTTACAATAAGACAGTACAGCCTCCCGAAGACAGTGCTGCCGTGCGTATACCCATAGTAAAAACAATAAAATCAGATGATGCAGAGCCTATCGGCCCCGGAAGCTTTGAGTTCGAGCTTGAGAATACGGAAACAGGCGAAAAGCTTACCGCAAAGACAGACTCTGACGGTAATGCAACATTCAATCTTACATTCCGCAGAGAAGATGCAGGCAAGACATATACTTACAAACTCAGCGAAAAGAACGACGGCAGAGAGGGCGTGACCTACAGCGATACCGTATACGATATGGACATCGCAGTAATGTTCGACGACTCGGACAACCCTGTCGCAGTGCTGTATGTAGGCGGCGAGGTGGCACCTGAGGACTTTGCCGCAGCGTTTGAAAATATCTACAGAAGCCCCACGACTCCTGATGATATAGTTGTAAAGCTGAAAACCAAAAAGACAGTCATAAACAGCGGCAAGGCAGAAATCGGCCCCGAAGGCTTCGAATTTGTGCTTGAGGATACAGCTTCGGGAGAAAAACTGACACAGGTATCTGATAACGAGGGTGCTGCTGAATTCAGCCTTACATATTCTGCAAACGACATAGGAAAAACGTACAGTTACAAAATCACAGAAACCAATGACGGCCGCGAAGGGGTTATTTACAGTGAAGCTGTATATGAAATACAGACAGCAATAACTCTCGGAGAGGACGGCAAACTCAACGCAGATATATTCTATGAGGGAAGCAAGGTAATTGATTTCACTGCGGAATTTAAAAATGAATACAAGCCGAAGTTTGATGATATTACCGTAGAGCTCACTGCTCAGAAGAAAATAAAGAATGAGACCGAAGAAGAAACAGGCCTCGATGGGTTCAGCTTTGTGCTGGAAGACACAGATACCCACAGGAAGCTGACAGAGAAATCCGATGAAAACGGACTTGCAGTTTTCAAGCTGACATTTACCGAGGAACACATCGGAAAGACCCTGAATTACAAGCTCACCGAAAAGAACGACGAGCAGCCGGGCTTTGTATACAGCACCAAGGAATACGAGGTTCACATTGCCGTAAAGATCGGCGATGACGGAAAGCTCAAGGCGGTCATAACCAGCGGGAACGCGGAGGTTGAGCAGTTCAAGGCAGAGTTTGAGAACATCTATAAGGGAATACCGATAGAAAACATCGTAGTACCTGTAACCGTATATAAGACGGTTGTATGCGAAGGCGAAAAGACTATCGGACCTGAGAATTTCCGATTCAAGCTCACCGACGAAAACGGCTTCGGCAAGTTTGCCGTGACCGACAATGACGGTATGGCGGAGTTCAGACTCTCCTTCACCGAAGAGGATGTAGGAAAGAGTTTTAGCTATAAGTTTGTTGAGGTAAACGACGGAGTAAAGGGCGTCACATACAGCGATGCAGTCTACAGCATGCGCATAGATGTAAAGCTCGATGAAGAAAACAAGGTGCTGGTAGCCGAAATGTTCATGGACGACGCACAGACAGAAAGCCTGTCGGCAGAGTTTGAGAACAAGTATAAATACACAGGCACCAAGCCTCCCTCAGGCGGTGGCGGCGATGACGATTACGTAAAGACAGGCGACGATGCAAATCTGACCCCGTGGATGATAATGTTCGTACTCTCAACGGCACTTCTGATTGTGCTGATACTCACAGGCAAGAAGCCCGAAGAGGACGAGACATCGGAAACAGAAGCGTAATCGAAAGAGAGCCTGAAAGGCGCTCGTATTAAAAGTTTGGAAACCGCAGACAGTGATAAAAACGCTGTCTGCGGTGGAGATATACATAAGGAGAGAAGTATAATGACAAGAAAGATACTTATCGCAGTCTCTTGTGTTCTCCTGATAGTCAGCGTTTCAGTAATGGGTACAATAGCATACCTCACCGACAGCGAAGAAGTTGTAAATACATTCACAAAGTCGGATCGTAGCCATGTCGTTCTGTGAGCCAAGGAGTTGATCATTTGGTTTGTCTTCCTAAGACCGCTTGGCCTCCGACTTCCTGATAGTCAGCGTTTCAGTAATGGGTACAATAGCATACCTCACCGACAGCGAAGAAGTTGTAAATACATTCACA
>JAZSNZ010000097.1:0-5207 GCA_045536645.1 Acutalibacteraceae bacterium | reverse complement strand
CCTTACACCCACGATGAATACCGCATGATATTCCGCCATGAGCTGCTGCACTACCGAAACAAGGATTTCATAAAAAAGCTGTTCTTTATGCTTGTCGTGTCAGTTTGCTGGTTTAACCCCTTTGCATATCTGCTCATGCGTGAGTCAAGCAATAGCCTTGAGTGCATCTGTGACGAAGGTGTGCTTAAAAATACTGACACACAGTACAAGCAGGACTACTGCATGATGCTGCTTAAAACGGGCAACAGCAGAAGATTCATTCCCATAACGTCAAACCTGAATACAAAGGAGATGTTAAAAATGAGGATAAATTCAATTTTCGAAAAGAAAAACAAACGCTCAGGCGGTATGCTTATCGTCTCGGTAATACTCTGCCTTTCGATTCTTTCAAGTATTCTTTGCTCCTGCACTGTTGAAACTCCGCAGGACGTACTTGACGAGATGGAAAGAGTCGAAAACAGTGTAAACAACGAAAATGAAGCAGGTACATTCAGCACAGATTACGAGCTGCACCCTGTCTCTGAAGTCATTGCAAATGCACCGGCAACAATAGAAGAGTGGAATACAAAAGACGGCATATTCAAGTTTGATAACTGCCAGATAACTCTGCCTGATGCAACAGAGTTTATTGAATACACCTACACTTACGATGTTGGCATAGAAACTCCGAAGCAGAAGCAGGCATTGTTTGACTATCTGGAAGAAAAGTATTTCGGTAAAGATTATTTTACGGAAGAAGAAATGCTGTACCTTCCTGCTGACCAGAGTGATGCGGTGATTTACGGCGGTGAACGCAGAGAATTGACTTACGAACAGTTTATCAATTCCACCGAAGAAATAAGTTCCATAGGTGCGTTCACTGTGGGCGATGAGCGATTAGGCTCAATGGAGATAATAAACGGCAGTATCAGAGTGTATTTGCCCTATTACGAAGAGCAGAGCCATCTGTTCAGTGAAAATGAGAACAGCACTGAACTTCTGGGAGCAAGGACAACTGTAAACTGCGCCGATACAGAAGGGATGAATCAGGTGATAACACTCACCGATGGCAGTGAAGTAAAGCTCGCTGATGCGGTTAAGCTTGCGGAAGAAGCAATGAATGCATCTGAACACGTTATTGATGACAATATAAAATATAAGGGCGACCATGTTGTTATATCGCCTCAGGACAACGGCACGTATGTTATAAATATCATACTTCGTGCATATTACGACGGAGTACCCTTTGTCGAGCTTTATACATTTGACGAGTTCAATGCTCTGGACAGAAGCGAGATTAAGGCAAAACATACGGCACTGTACGAATTCTGCGATTTTGGAATGTATAGAGCAGGTCAGTTTGATTTTATTCTCACTTCGCTGACCTACAACAAGCTTACTCCAACAGGAAACAGTGTGACAGAAATTATCTCTGCAGAACAGGTGCTGGAAATTCTCAAGGATACATTTTCAAACAGAACAGACTATAAAATAACTGAATTTACTCTCGGAAACGAATTTATTTCAAATACAGAATGCGAATACAGCTGGGAGAGAAAAACAGAGGATTTCAAAAACATTCCGATTTACAAGATAACCCTTGAAAAGACAGGACAGGTTCTTCATGTCTGGATAGACGCTCGGACGGGAGACATGAACTACTGGCTTGACTATAATCCCTGAGGAGAATGGCGATGAAAACAATAAACACGTTATTTTCAGAATTAAAGCGCACCATTCTCAGCCCGTATTTTATCGCCTGCATAATACTTTTGGCGGTGCTGTGCTTTACTTCGTCAGGCTATATGGATTACTCGACCAATAAGCAGTATTCAATTTTTGAAATGATGTCCATGCTTTCGTCAAAGGCCGCGCAAAGTTCCGACTTTGCACGGGAAACAGTTATTAGAAATGGCTTTGGCGCATGGACTGCACAGTTTCTGGTTATTCTCGTTTCCTTTCCCTTTGTAAAGATAATGTGCGACGAAAAGCTTTACGGTCAGAAAAGATATTACATAAGCCGTACGGGTATTTTGAGATATTCAGCTTCAAAACTGCTGTCTGCGGTCATATCTGCTGCTCTCATTTGTCTGTTTGGTTATCTTCTGTTCTCGGCAGTATGCATGGCTGTGTTTCCGTCAATTGATACTTTCTCCAAAGGCGAGCAGGAATGGTTTGCAATGAGTGGGGTGACGTATGCAAATAATCTCCTGAGAATCATTCTTGTTGGTGCAAGTTTTGTGACACTGCCGTTCATTATCGCTGCTTTTACACGGAATCTCTATTTTTCAGTTTGTATTCCGTTCCTCGTGCAGTATATGCAGAGAACTGCAGAAAACAAGATGATTTTTGATATGATAGCCTCAGGTAAATTCAACAATAAAACAAGTATGCTTCTGACGATTTTTTCTCATAACAGTGCGGGATATATTGCAACAGTAAAAGGAAATACAGCGCTTTACATCGTTCTGATTCATGTTGTTATTATGGCCGCTGCATTTGCGGTGTTCTATATTGCTCAGAAAAGGAGGGTGGACAATGGCACATAAGTTATCTCTGCGCATGGTATGGTCGGTTGCTCGCACAGAGTGGATAAAATGGGTATGCTCGTCACGCATGATACTTATCCCTGTGCTTGCGGTGTTCACTTACACTTTTGCAATAGAGCCCCTTATGGAGCGTTCTCAGATTATGGGACAGCCGCTTAATCTTGTAGAGCCCCTTATTGCGGTAGGTAATTCGGGTATGCTGACTCTTATTCTTCCGCTGGTTTTTCTTACTCTTATGAGCGATTTCCCGAAGCTTGACGGCTCAGCCATATTTATGCTGTCACGCACAGGCAGAATTAACTGGATGCTGGGTCAGCTTCTTTTCGGAATTATGAGTGTTCTTTCGTTTCTCGGCTCGGTCTATGTTATATGCACAGCATTTATCATGAACAGAACCTTCGTTGCCAATGGCTGGAGTATGGTAATAAAACGCTTTGATGCACTTTATCCCGATATGGCAGGCGGCTTTGCATCTGAGCTTGTACCGGGTAATCTGCATAATCAGATGACTCCCTTTGCTGCTCTCGGTCACACACTGGCTCTTATGTCTTTCTATCTGCTGACTCTTCTGCTTGTACTCCTTCTGTTTCAGCAGAAAAAGAAAAAAGCCGCAGGCTTTATCACTGCGGCAGGTATTATAGGCTTCGGCGTTGTTCTGACTGCGCTGAAAGGCGATGCAATGTGGATAACTCCCATGGCAAACGCTATCGTATGGCTGCACTACGACGAAATACTCAGAGAGGCAAATCTTCCAACTTACGTTTCCTATGTTTATTTCTCGGTGCTGATAATTGCTTTATTTACAGCAAATATTATAGTCTCACGCAGCCTTGATGTGAATGCCATTGAAGAAACGGAGGTATAAATCATGGCAGATATGATTTGCATAGATAATCTTTCGCTGATCATCAAAGGTCACGAAATACTCAAGAATATTACTCACAGCTTTGAAGAGGGCAAAATCCACGGACTTATCGGCAGAAACGGTTCGGGAAAATCCATGCTGATGAAGTGCATCTGCGGATTTGTAAAGCCTACCGAGGGAACGGTAACAGTAAACGGAATGCAGGTCGGAAAGGACTGTGATTTCCCCGATAGCATGGGAATTATCATAGAGACACCCGGCTTTATCCCATACTATTCGGGCTTGCGTAATCTCGAACTGCTTGCAGGTCTTAACAGGAAAATTGATACAGATAGAATAAAAGAGACTATGCAGCAGGTAGGGCTCAACCCCAATCTTCGCCTGCAGGTGCGCAAGTATTCCCTCGGTATGCGTCAGCGTCTGGGACTTGCTCAGGCAATTATGGAAGACCCGTCACTGCTTATCCTTGACGAGCCTATGAACGGACTCGATAAGGACGGTGTTGCCGATATGCGCCGCTACCTTCTTGATTTGAAGGCGAGAGGGAAGACTATCCTTATTGCTTCCCACAATACCGAAGACATTGAACTGCTCTGTGACACAGTCTGTGAGATGGACAAAGGTGTTATGACTGTTGTAAGATAAATGCTCCCCCACCTGCAGGGCGTAAACTGCACTGTTTGGGAGAGCGTACGGTTCGCATCCGTAAGGTCGGGAGTTCGATCCTCCTTGGGTCCACCACATAGAAAAATCCGAACCTGATGCCGATTGGCATAGGGGTCGGATTTTTTTTATTCAGCGAACTTATAATGTGAATCGTTATTTAATGTGCAAGTTCAAATACGAAGCCTTTCACATATCCCTCTATATCCGTGCGATAAGAAAGCTTCATGCCGTGCTTTTCTGCAGTTCTTGCAGACACCGCAAGTCCCAGTCCACTGCCCGTACCGCTTGTGCGTGAGGCATTGCCGCAGACAAAGGGGTCAAAAAGATTCGGAACAAGCTCATCGGGGACAGCATCACCGGTATCTGCGATGGTCACATATGTGCGTTCTCCTTCGGTGTGCACCTTAATCAGCACCTCACAGCCGCTTTTGTTGTGTTTGCAGGCATTGACGACAATATTACTGACCGCTCGGGTAAACTCCTTTTTATCGAGTGAACAGACAATCGGTTCATCGGGAATGTCAATAATTAACTCTATCCCTTTGCTCTCGAAATCAGTATAGTTCATTGCCACCGCATCACGTACAAGAGTACAGATGCTGACATCTTCCTTATTCAGCGAAAAATCCTCCGTACCAAGCTTTGAGTAAGCAGAAAGAGTGTCCACCAGCTCGTTCATATGCTTGGTTTTCCGATAGATAATATCGTATATCTCGTGTCTTTCCTCGTCCTTTATCTTGCCGTCACGAAGAGCGGCAGCAAACCCCTGCACCGAGGTCATGGGCGTTTTCAGGTCATGTGCAATGCAGGAATAGAGCATATTCTGTTCGGCGGCTCTGCGGCGGCTTTCCTTCTCTACGGCTTTCTTTACAAGTCGGTAGAAAATCAAAGCACCGACGGCCAATATGAGTATTGATATTGCGATTGCTGCAAACAGCACAGGCACAACCGCAGTAGGTTTGGGATCATGCTCAAACTTCGGCCTGATCACATTTTCCATTACAATGTCAAAAATGATGCTCGATACCGATTCTGCTGTGGAAATACCAACAGCGCAAATCAGAAAGTAGCTGATTATCTTTTTTCTTAACTTATCCATGATTCTCCAATCTGTATCCGAGGCCGCGAATGGTCTTTATGTATTCGGC
>JAZSNZ010000129.1:0-2936 GCA_045536645.1 Acutalibacteraceae bacterium | reverse complement strand
GTCAAAGTGGTTTTCGGGTACACCGATAAGTGTAACATCGCGGTAAATACCGCCGTAGAAGGTGAAGTCTGCATTCTGGGGATAAACCTTGTCGTTGGGTGAATTGTCAACGGCAAGTGCAAGAATATTTTCAGCCTTGATATCTTCAAGCTCTGTTCTGAATGTTGAATATCCGCCGTGATGCTCGCAGATTTCCTTGCCGTTCCAATAAACCTTGCAGGATGAATTCACGCCGTCAAACTGAGCGTAAACCTTTTTGCCTTCGGGCATATCCTCTGCTTTGATTTCTTTTGCAAAAAAGCAAGTGCCTCTGTAATAATCGTTGCCGCCGTCCTGACCGTCGATATTATTCCATGTATGGGGAAGATTGACAAAATTCCACTTTTCAGGCATTGAAGCAGGCACTGCGGTTGCTTCCTTTGTAAAAGCCCATTTTCTGTTTATATTAACAATGTTTCTCATATTAATTTTCTCCTTATTTTAATAAAACAGCCGGCAGAATACACCGGCTGTATATGCCTTGATTATTTTGCTGCTGATTCTGCTTTTCCTGAATGTCTCGCTTCAAGCTCTTCGGTCATTTTGTTAAGCGTTTTCTTATCGAGATTATAGATAAACGCAATGCCTGCAAACTGAACAACGGCACTGAAAAGATATAATCCTGCTACAAGCCAGCACATATTGTGTGATGTTTCAACACTCTGTCCTATTGTTCCGAGTTCTGAATCATAGCCGAGAACGCCCATAATAAGAAGAACAATTGAGGGACCTATGCCCTGTGCGAGTTTGCGGAAGAATGAGTGGAGTGAGTAAACAGTACCTTCTTCACGGGTACCGAATTTCCATTCGTTATAATCGATAGCATCAGCCATCATTGCCCATGAAACGCATGTGTATACACCCATACCGATACCGAAAGCAATAAGACCTGCAAGATATACAAGAAGTGCGTGATCTCTGTTTCCGACTGTGGGGAATATCATCATAATAATGCCGCCGACAACCGACAAGGCCGTTCCTGCAACAGAAGCTTCTTTTTTGCCGTATTTGTTAACAAGTTTCTTGATAAAGGGAAGGAAGAGAACCATGGGCAAGAAGCCGATCATCTGAACAATGCCCGACATTGAAGCCTTGTTGAAGTAAGTGGCAAACATAATTGTGTTTGCTGTTGTTGCAGACTGCATACCAAGGAACATACCCATAGCCGCAACGGTTGCACCTACAGCAGGACGGTTCTTCATAAACTTGCCGAAAGCCTTTATAACATTGAATTTTTCTCCGCCTTCATTTGTCTTTACGGAGTTTTCATCAACACGGATTGTGATGTATTTAATCATGAACAGGAAAGCAACAAAGCCGAGAATACCCATAATAAGCGCTGCCCAGAAAACACGCTCACCGAGCAAAGTTTCAAACTGTTCACCTGTGAGGGGGTCAAGAACGGCATCGCCCTTTTTATATGCCTCGCCTGTCAGGGGATTGGTGTGATAATCGCCTGTTCCGTCATAAGTAACTTTCTGCCAGATAAGCATGGGAAGAATAATCATGGGGATTATATTTCCGAACATCGAACCGATGCTGCGCCATGTTGAAAGCTGTGCTCTTTCACCGCTGTCTTCTGTTACGAGTGAAAGCATTGAACCGTAAGGAACATTGGCAACAGTATAGCAGGCATCCCAGATTACATATCCGAGAATAAACAGTATTGCCTTAATTACAACATTTGCATTGGGGAAGGGAAGGAAAACAGCTGCGCCCGCAACAAGCAAACCGCAGGCACCGATGAGAATATATGACTTGAACTTACCTCTTTTGTATTTTCTCTTGTCATTATCAATCATGCTTCCGATAAGCGGATCGTTGACTGCATCCCAAATCTGAACAAGCAACAATAAAATTGACAAAAGACCGGTATCCATTGTCATGTAGACCAGCCAGAATGTCTGAACCGTGCCTTTAAGCGCAAAACTCATGTTGCAGCCAAAATCACCTGCGGCATATGCCAGCTTGTCACGAAAACCGAACTTGCGGTAGCCATTGGAATCCAGTTTAACGTTTTTTGCCATGTTTATTCCTCCTTTTTCTCTGTGGAGCCTGTTTTCACCACTATTATACACAAGCAAAAACAAGGCAGGATAGGCGCACAATTGGCTTTCTGTGACATTTTACAAAAAATTACATCAGCTCTATTTGTGCTATTTGACAAACAACCATCTTTTTGCTATGATTTCTTTATATCCCAAGGAGGATGACGATGTTATGTATTCTCGCTGCTCCACCACAAAAGCCGCTGCCCAGCAAAGACTGATAGAGCGCTGTCTGCTGAATGTTATGCAGCACACTCCCTATGAAAAGATCACTGTGAGCAGTCTGTGTGAACATGCAGAGCTTTCCCGTAAAACCTTTTATCGCCTTTTCGACAGCAAGGAAGATGTGCTTCATGCTCTCATCGACCATACTATCCTCGATTTTGAATCTTTTGACTATTCCGTGCCGGACGGAACGGAGCAAGCATATGGCGAGCTGCTGCGCTATTTCGCATACTGGCGCCACTGCAAGCCTCTCCTGGACGCTCTGAGCAGCAATCGGCAGAGCACTCTTCTGCTGGAACGATGTCTGATACACATTTCCACGGAAGATTCCGAAGTGGTGCGCGTGATGGGAGCAAAGCTTCATCCCTTTTCCTCGGAGATAGTTTTGTTCACTTTGTGTGGCATCATGGGACTGGTCATAAGCTGGCATCACCGGGGTTACGATAAATCCATACAAGATATGGCTTCGATCATGCACCATCTGCTCACCAAGCCGCCGATAGACATATATGCCGATAATCTTAAATAGCGGATATCGCTTTCTCCTTTGCATTTTTTGTGCAAAGGAGAATTTCTTTTTTCTATGAAAAAGGAACAGATGGCCGCTTCTGTTCCTTTCAGACA
>JAZSNZ010000276.1:0-3164 GCA_045536645.1 Acutalibacteraceae bacterium | reverse complement strand
GCCACAAAGGCAGCGGATCTGCTTCCTGACCACGATAAGGAATATGTTTCGGGGTTCAGACTCGGCGTTGAGACCGATACTCTTGACATCTGGGGAGAGATCCTCAGAGAGCAGAAAGCATCGGTAACAGAAGCAGAGCTGCGCTCCGTAATCGAGCTTTTCAAAGGTGAAATAACCCAGATACCCCCTATGTATTCTGCTGTCTCCGTAGGCGGCAGACGTCTTTACGATATAGCCCGAAGCGGCGGTACGGTAGAGCGACCCGAGCGGAAGGTCACCATAAAAAAGCTTGAGCTTCTGTCCTTTGATGAAGAAAAGGGCGAGGGAGAAATACTCTGCCGATGCTCAAAGGGTACTTATATAAGAACCCTTGTAGCAGATATAGGCACTGCCCTTGGCACCTGTGCCGCAGTTTCTTCTCTCAGGCGAACAAACGCCTGCGGATATGATCTGTCCGCGGCCATCACCCTTGATAAGGCAAAGGAACTTGCTGCACAGGGAACGCTTGCAGAGAGCCTTATGCCCATCGGCGGCATATTTGAAGGGTACAGGACTGTGCGTGTTTCTGATGCTCAGGCCTTCAGAGTGAGAAACGGCGGAGCCTTGTCTCTTGAAAGGCTGAGCCGATTCAAGGCTCAGAATGACGGCGAATGTGTCCGTATTACAGCGCCGAGCGGCGAATTTTTAGCCCTTGGCACGGTTACACTTCAATCAGAAGAAATAAAGATAAAAAAGCTGTTCTGTTAGGGAGGGACGACCTTTTGCAGAAAATTTCCCTTTCTGAAAAACAACATGATACATCGGTTGCCCTCGGTCAGTTCGATGCCCTGCACACAGGGCATACGGCCGTTATAGAAGCATCAAAGAAGGAAGGTCTGAGGACAGCAGTTCTCACATTCAGAAGAGGCACTCTTAAAAAGGGCGACGATCGATATATAACTACCGACGAAGAGCGTGAGCAGATACTCGACACACTCGGAGTTTCATTGCTCTGCGAGCCTGATTTTTCGGATATCTGCTCGCTTTCTGCAGAGCAGTTTGTAAGCAGGATACTTGCACAGACTCTCGGAGCAAAGCATGTTTCCTGCGGATTCAACTATAGATTCGGCAAGGACGCACAGGGAAATGCACAGCTTCTTGAAAGACTCTGTGCAGAGTATGGGATAAGCTGTACCGTCGTGCCTGCAGTTGAAATAAACGGCAAAACAGTAAGCTCCACGGCAATACGTGAGTGTCTTGACGAGGGCGATGCAGAGAGTGCGGCACAGATGCTGGGCAGACCCTTTTCATATAAGCTTGAGGTCATAGGCGGAAAGAGGATCGGCAGAACTCTCGGAACTCCGACCATCAACCAGGCCTTCCCCGAAAACTTCATCTGCCCGAAATACGGGGTCTATGCCTCCACGGCAGAGGTAAACGGCACAGAATACTGCGGTGTTACAAACATCGGTGTAAAGCCCACTGTAGGCTCAGATATTCCCCTGAGCGAAACATGGATATGCAATTACAGCGGCGATCTGTACGGTCAGAAGATAAAGGTCAGCCTTATAAAATATCTTCGCCCCGAGCAGAAATTTCCCTCAATCGAGGCGCTTAAAAACGCCATCCTCGCAGATGGCGAAAAATCACGCCGTCTTTTCGCAAAAAAAATGTAAAAAGTTTCGCCCGCCTTTTCAAAGGCGGCAGAGTGCAGAGACAGAGTCTCTGCCGGGAGTCTGGGGGCAGAGCCCCCAACATTCAATACTGCAAAAAACCACGTAATTTTTTAAATTACGTGGTTTTCATATATGTCATTCTGTGTTACAATAGATAAGAAAAGAGGTGGAAAGGATGGAACGACTGCCCAAAAGCGCCGCCGCAGCTCTTGAAAGGCTGGAAAACGCAGGCTATGAGGCCTATGTTGTAGGCGGCTGTGTGCGCGATGGTATAATGGGGCGTGAGATTTCCGACTGGGATATATGCACATCGGCACTTCCCGAAGAAACGCTGAAGGTGTTCAGCGATAAAAAAACCATACCAACAGGCCTCAAGCACGGCACCGTCACGGTGGTTTTTGACGGTATGCACCTTGAGATAACAACATATCGCTCCGAGGGCAATTATTCCGATTCAAGGCGCCCCGATTCTGTGACCTTCGGTGTAACTCTCGAGGAGGATCTGTCCCGAAGGGACTTTACCTGCAACGCCATCGCCTACAGTCCGAAAAGAGGAATGGCAGACCCCTTCGGCGGCAGGCAGGACATAGAAAACAAGGTTATCCGAGCGGTGGGAAATGGGGAAGATCGTTTCTCCGAGGACGCCCTGCGTATCATGCGAGCGCTGCGCTTTTCGTCCGTGCTGGGCTTTTCCATTGAGGAGCAGACAGCAAAGGCACTGAGAAAGAAGCGAAAGATGCTCAGAAACATCGCAGGAGAGCGGATATTTGAAGAGCTTAAAAAGCTTGTCTGCGGAATAAATGCAGGAAAGGTCATAAGAGAGTACCACGATGTGCTTGATGTTGTGATTCCTGGTTTGTCAAAACTCAACGGCTTTGATCAGAAAAGTCCTTATCACACAAAGGATGTTCTGGGGCACACTATAGATGTAATGGAGAACATAAAGTCCGAGCCGATACTGAGGCTTGCGGCACTCTTTCACGATTTTGGCAAGCCCGATAAATTTTTCATCGGCGACGACGGGCGAGGTCATTTCTACAACCATGAGCCTCACGGAGCATTTCTGCTGGGCAAAATATGGCCAAGGCTCAAACCCGATTCCTTCACACGCAGCAGAGTGACAAATCTTGTGCGACTGCATCATCTGAACATAACTCCTTTGCCGGTGGTTGTAAAACGAAGGATAAGGAAGTACGGTGTGGATTTTCTGCGTGATGTTCTATGCCTTATGAAGGCTGACGCAGCGGCACATACTTCAGATTCAGCAACAAAAAGACTTGAAAAGATAAATGAATTTGATATACTGTTTGAAGAAACGGTAAAAACCGACAGCTGCTGTACTGTTGCACAGCTGGCGGTCCGCGGAGGGGACATAATCGGCCTCGGAGTTCATCAGGGCAAACGTATAGGAGAAATCCTCGATGCTCTGTTGACTAAGATCATAAAAAACAATGTTCCAAACGAACGTGAGATATTGCTGCAAAAAGCAAAAGAAATAATATATTAAGG
>JAZSNZ010000107.1:0-2379 GCA_045536645.1 Acutalibacteraceae bacterium | reverse complement strand
AAGAAATCAGATCGTCGCAGGGAACACTGCCCCCTGTACGAATGGTGGGTGCATATACTACGATTTTTTTGCCGCAGGTGGAGGGGTGCAGCCGCCAGAGCTTGAAACGTTCGACTTCTCCGCTGCTGCTGAGCATGGAATCTGTCAGCGGCAGACCAAGAGGGAGAATCCTTGAAACATCCGTGTTCATAGCCTCGGAAAAAATGCTCTGTGCCAGCTCGCTGCCAACGATAACATAGTCGTAGCCCTCGTGCAGCTTCAGCCCCTCAGCACAGACAGAGGATACACCCTCATCGGTGTCCAGCGTCTGCAGACCGAACTTCTTAAACGGTGCCATGGAGTGCCATAGCTGAATGATACGAAGTTCCCGTCGGTGTTTCAGAATGCCGATCTCGGCAGTTTCGCTGTCGGTAATGCATACCCTCGAGCTTGCCAGCAGACGCATTCTGTCAAGCATGAGAAAAGGCTGAAAAAAACCGAAGCCGCCGATTTTATCGGCCTTGCAGGAAAATCTCAGCTCGGTGTGAGGGGAGATTTTCCGTATTTCCTCCGCTATAAGCAGAAAATTTTCGTTTGCACCGTCTGACTGACGGCTGATGAACAGTATGCGGTCACGGGAAACAGAAAACAGCTTCATTACCGCATAAATAAAGTTCATAAAGCCTCTCAGCAAACAAAACAGGAATTTTTTCATCAGACACGTTCCTTTTTCTGAGCAGAAAAATAATCACTTGTATTTTATTATCAAAAGATCGGATTGTCAATCCGATGCACACAATGCAGGACTATGGGCGGATAATATTGCAAAAGCGGCACCATACTGTTATAATGGAAAAATAAAAGGGGTGCATATTATGGCTCGCAGACACGAAAAAATACCTGCCGCACTTGAATTCATAATTCTCACCTTTGCCGCACTGCTGGCGGCAGGGGGAATCTATTTTTTCAGATTCCCCAATAACTTCACCTTCGGAGGAGTTGCAGGTCTTGCGGTAATACTCAGCAACATTCTGCCTTTTTCGGCTGCATTTTTCAATACGGTTGTAAACGGGGCACTGCTTGTAGTGGGATTTTTATTTCTCGGCAAGGAATTCGGACTGAAAACCGTTTACGTCACGATCCTGTCCTCTGCCGCAGTGTATGTGCTCGAATGGCTTGTGCCCATGAATGAGCCTCTTACCGATCAGCTGATGCTTGAATTTACCTATGCAATAGGTTTACCCTCTGCAGGCTCTGCCATACTTTTTGTGCTGGGTGCTTCCAGCGGCGGAACCGATATAATTGCCATGATACTGAAAAAGTATTTCAATACAAATATCGGAATTTCCATACTCATTGCCGACCTGTTTGTGTGTCTCAGTGCATTTGCGGTGTTCGGCATGACCACGGGACTTTATTCCATGTGCGGTCTGCTGATGAAGTCCCTTGTTATCGACCGCCTTATAGAGAGCATAAACTTGAAGAAATACTTTACCGTAATAACCATGGAGCCTGAGCCTATATGCGAATATATCCACGGAACTCTCGGACGAGCCGCCACGGTATACAATGCTCAGGGCTCCTACACTCATCAGGACAGAGTGGTCATACTGACGGTAATGTCGAGAAAAGAAGGCGCAATGCTGCGCCGATATATTGAGAAGAACCAGCCCACAGCATTTCTCATGGTCACAAACAGCAGTGAGATAGTGGGCAAGGGCTTCAAATCATTCTGAGGAGAAAAACAATATGTCTGTAGTATCAGTCGTAAAATGCGGAAGCTATGAGGAAAATGAAGTAAAACAGGCTCTTTCCGATGTGCTCGATGCCATCGGTGGCCTTGACTTTGTAAAGAAAGGCATGACAGTTGCAATAAAGTGCAACCTTGTCAGCATGATGAAGCCTGAGCAGGCCGCGACCACTCACCCTGTGCTTGTAAAGGAGCTTTGCAGGATGCTCTCCGAAAAAGGAGCAAAGCCCATAATCGGCGACAGTCCGGGAGGACTTTACAATAACGCATTCTTAAGCGGAATATACAAGGCAACGGGAATGCATTCCTGCGAAGAGGTTGGCGCAAAGCTCAACCGCAATTTCGGAGTTTCTCAGGCAGAGTTCCCCGAGGCAGTCAAGGCAAAGACCTTTTCCTACACCGCATGGCTCGATGAGGCAGACGCAATAATAAACTTCTGCAAGCTAAAAAGCCACGGCATGATGGGCATGAGCGCATCGACAAAGAATATGTTCGGCGCAGTGCCTGGAGTAACAAAGCCCGAATACCATTACCGCTTCCCCAATGCTGCGGATTTTTCCGATATGCTCATCGATATAAACGAGTATTTCAAACCCGTACTCTGCATAGTCGATAAGTCGGAGGCCAAGCGGTCTTAGGAAGACAAACCA
>JAZSNZ010000298.1:0-2133 GCA_045536645.1 Acutalibacteraceae bacterium | reverse complement strand
CCTGTCCGCCACAGCCTGCGGTAATGCATATAACCACACTCAATGACGACACCTCGCTATGCACAGATTCTTCACTACCATATATTTTATCACGCTTCTAAACAATTGTCAAAGAAATTCTTTCGAAAATTGCACTAAATTACACAATTTTCAGCATATATGTGCTTTGTAAAAATCTGCTTTTTCGGTGAGGACTCTCTCAGACTGCTCGGGGCGGTCATTGTCGAGATGAAAGCAGTGCCACAGGTCTTCCGTTTCGGGGAAGTGGAGAAGCTTATTTTCTACCCCTGCATTATTTAAAAGCTCGTGCATGGTCAGTGTGTGGTCACAGAGGTTGTCTCTGCCCACTGCCATGAGGAACGAGGGCGGAAAATCCTTCGTTACATGGTCAAAAACCAGTACATTTTTGTAGTTTTTGCTCTTCTTCGGGTTTCTCTTTCCCATAAATGCGCCTAAGACCTGCTTGTTCTGCCAGCCATCGATGCCTTTTTTGCTGAGCATCTTTTCAAAATCGTAGGCTCCGCAGCAAAGTCCCATCGCTTTTATTTTCAGCGGTGAAGAGAAACTGTAATCTTTAGCAAGCTCGGGATTTGTGATGATGCAGGCAGTCAGTGCAGAAAGATGTGCTCCTGCGGAATCGCCTTCGAGGAAGATATTGTTTGTGTCAATATTGTATTTTTCGGCGTTTTCGCTGACCCAGCGAAGCACTGCGAAGATATCCTCAAGCTGTGCAGGATGAGGATTTTTCGGTGCAAGACGGTAGTTGGGGTTTACCACTATAAAACCCTGCGTTGCAAGGCGTGAGCCGTGGAATGCGTATTCGTTTATCTTCTCGCCGTAGATCCAGCCGCCGCCGTGAATATTGATGATAGTGGGCATCTTGCCCTCTCCCTCGGGGATATAGAGGTCTAAAAGATGATATTTGTCGCCGTCTCCGACATAATCAATATCGGCTGTTTTTGTTATGCCGTCATGAACAGGCCGCCAGCCGAATTTTTCGGTGTTCATTATGCGCACCTTATCCCAGTATCTTTTAATGAGAAAGTTCATATTACTCCTCCACAAATTTCAGTATTTCAAGTGGGTGCTCTGCGATGAAGTCAGCGCCTGCCGCTGCCAGCTCTTCCCTGTCGCCAAATCCCCACAGCGCACCGATGCCCCTGACCTTTGCAGTCACGGCACCCTCCATATCGTATTTTCTGTCACCTATCATATATATTGTATCCTCTGACGAAACACCCAGGTCCGCTTTTGCTCGCTCGATAAGTCTTGCTTTGCCGGGGTCTGCCTCGTCCTTCAAAGGTGCACTTATGCAGGAGAAGTACTTATCAAGATCATGGTGCCCTATGACCTTCGGCGCATACATGGCAGGCTTTGAGGTCACAAGAGCGCATATAACTCCGCTTTTTGTCAGCTTCTCGAGGGTCTCTCTGATGCCGTCATAGACGGTGCACTCCATGTAGCCCTTTACGGAATATTCGGCTCTGTAGGTCTTTATCGCCTCCACAGTATCCTCTTCGGAAAGGCCGAAGCCAATGGAAAAACTATAGGAAAGGGGCGGGCCTATAATGAATCGCAGTTTTTCGTCCTCGGGCTCGGAAAGACCGAATTTTTCAAGCGCCAGTCTGAAACAGCGCATTATACCCGGTGCGGAATCGGTCAAAGTTCCGTCAAGGTCGAAGAAGCAGTATTTACGGCTCATCAGAATTTCTCCCCTCTTTTCTTTGCTGTGAGTAGTATAGCATTAAAAAGTTAGTTTTGCAATAAGGTGTTATAATAAAGGTTTAGAATTAACAGGTAAGGATGCAGGCGATTGACCGTTCCGGAAAAGCGGGAGTCTGATAGCCTCCCCTACGGTTTTCGATGTTCGGTTCAGGTGCGGTATGTCGCAAGCGCCATACCCTACGGGTTGATTTATCCTGTTTTTTGTAGGGACAATTCACGAATTGTCCGTTTTGCTTGCCTCGGTGCAAAATCGGTGCAACGGGAGGCGAAACGCCTCCCCTACGGTTTGATTTATCCGCTTTCCTTCGTAGGGACAGCCCTCTGCGGCTGTCTGCATGATAATCACGGCAGGAGCAAGCCCCTACCCTACAATATAATTCTAAATCAGTAAAAAATTCAAACAAAACA
>JAZSNZ010000364.1:0-5651 GCA_045536645.1 Acutalibacteraceae bacterium | reverse complement strand
CTTAGTACGAGAGGACCGGGATGGACGCACCGCTGGTGCACCAGTTGTCACGCCAGTGGCACAGCTGGGCAGCTAAGTGCGGATCGGATAAACGCTGAAAGCATCTAAGCGTGAAGCCGGCTCCAAGATAAGATTTCCCATGACTTAAGTCAGTAAGGCCCCTTGTAGACTACAAGGTTGATAGGCTGCATGTGTAAGCGTAGTGATACGTTCAGCTTGGCAGTACTAATAGGCCGAGGGCTTGTCCTTCTCAGTAAGGAAAATCCTTACTGTTATTAAAGATTCGCTTAAATCCTCAGATTCACATTTGACACTTTGTTCAGTTTTCAGGGAATATACATGGAGTCGCCCAATAGGGCGGCTTTTTTGTTTTATAGATAAAAGATAATAATGAATAGAGAATAGAAAAAGGGCGGCAAGCCGCCGGGATTATATTCTGAACGGTTAATAATTGTTAGTGTATTTTAAATCTGTCATTGATGTAGAGTTTACATTGTAGAGCAAGGGCTTGCTCCTGCCGTTTTGGAATTTACTGCATTTTGCCTCGGTGCAAAATCGGGGAACGGGAGGCTGATAGCCTCCCCTACAGTAACGCTCAAAAAAGATATAGTAGGGGAGGATATTATCCTCCCGTTTAAGAAAATTTATTATATACATCGTAGGGTAGAACTTTGGTCTCCCGTATTCATAAATCAAGCAGAGGAGATAACATGAAAACAACAGTCAGAAAGAATATAACAGACCTGCCTTATTCGCTCCACGATGCCGTTGTAACGTCCGTGGAGATTAAGGACGATTCCGTTACCCTTCGCTTTGCAGAGGGCTTTTTTGAGCCCTCTGAGGGCGATTGCAGGAGGATTGACGGGTATATTGAGATAGACGGCACGGATTTTGATTTTTGCAATGCATACGTTCTCAACTGTGCTAAAAACAAGGGCAGATTCAAAGGCCAAAAGATATCCCTTGCGGCCTTTGCGAAAAAGTACAGGGTGCTCAGATTCGAGATAATCAGCGAAACCTACGGCTATAATAAATCCACATTCGCAGGTATCCTTTGGGTAAAAAACAAGCTCAAGGAATGTATCCTTGAGCTTTATCACGCAGGGGATATGAGGTATGTGGTGGAGGAGCAATCGCAGTAATTAAGCCGCCCGATGGGCGGCTTTTTGATTAACGAGTGAGAGAATTTCACTTAATATGCAGTGCTTCTTTTACCATAGGTAATATCACTTTTATATCGGTTATAGAAGTTGACGGAATAATCATCTCTGACCGAGTGAGCAAGCGTAAACTTACCGCCGGAATACTTAAGCTTTGTATTGCTGTCAAGGGTAATTGATGAGGGAACCTTAGTGACATTAGAAACAGTAAAACTGTCATATGCAGACTTGGCATAGCAATAGGCAGACAGGGAGGAGAAATCGTTAAAGCGATAATAGAGAACGTCGCCTTTAATTGTAATTGTACCATCGTCATTAAGATAGCAGCGAATATCAACATACTGATCAGTAAACATATCGCCGCTATCATAATACCAACTGTCCCAGATTCCTGTAGAAATATGTACATTACGTGATTCAATATATTGCTTAGTGGCTTTCCACTTACCGCAGATTTTCAAAAATGCGGAATACTTATTGAACATTGCATTGCGTTCGGAAACTTTGATTCCTTCAAACTCGAAATCCTTCGGAAGCTTGGAATAAGCTTTCTTAGCTGCGTTGAGGTTTCCGTTGTCCAACTCCTTTTCTGCCAGCATAAGGTCACAGGCAGTATAGTATGTCTCAGCATCAGCATATGTTCCTGCTTTTTCGAAGTAGGTTTGTGCGGTTGTATATGATTTCGCTTCGAATTGACTCTTTCCGTAATCGAAGTAAACGGCAGGAATAATTTCAGATGCAGCATCGAATTTATCAACTAACGGTTCGAGAAGGTCGATTGCGTCAGAGAACGATTTTTTACTGTAGGCGTCCATTCCTTCGGCATATTTTCCTTGTATGGAAGCATCATTAAATGTGGTGAGTTTGAGTACTGCTGCAGCATCTGCATAATTTTTGGAATCAATTAGTTTCAATCCACATTGATATATCAACTCTTCTGAATCCAAATATTCATTTGTTAAGTCAAAGCTTGCTGCTGCATGATAATATTCACCGTTATCAAATTGGTTCTTACCGTTTGAATACATGTATTTTTGATGTTCTTGCGTATCAGGCAGAGCTTTTTCTGACTTTTCATAGTAAGTAATTGCAGCTGCATAATTCTCGGCAGCAAATGCATCTTCGGCTTTGCCAAGGTAAACATTAGGCAGAATAAGTACCGGAAGAATAATAAAGCAGAATACTGCAACCACAGCCAGTGAACCTGCTGCAATTGAGGTAATAATGCAGGCTTTTTTGTTCTTTTGCAAAAATTCTTTTACGCTGGTATAAACCTTGTTCCAAAGTGACTTGGTTCCTTTAAGAAATTTTTCCCAGATAATCTTTATTTTTTCAAAAAGACCGGAGAAAAAGTCTTTAATTGCAGTTGATTTTTTTGAAACGGGTGAAATTTCAGGCATTTGCTCGATGCTATCTGAAGGCTCAGGAACTGTCGAATCTCCTTGACTCTTGCCACAGCCTGAACAGAATAAAGCATCGTCATCAATCTGGCTTCCACAATACTTACAAAACATAAATAGAAACCTCCTACTATTAGTCAATTATAAGTATACTTAGTATTCTAACAAAGTCAAGGATTAATTTACTATAGTATATAAATAATGGACTGCTGGGGGGTCTTATGATGGTATGGGCATTAAGTGAAAATATAAGGCAGCTACGCACACAAAGAGGTCTTAGCCAGGTCGAGTTTGCAGCAAGAATGGGAGTGACCAAGCAGTGTGCATCGAACTGGGAGAACGACAATGTTCTGCCCTCCATCGAAATGCTCTGCAAGATCGCTGATTATTTCAAGGTATCCACCGATTTTCTTCTTGGCAGGAGTGCCCACAGCACTATAGACGCAAGCGGACTTACTGAGGCTCAATATGCACATATTGTCCATATAGTACGTGATCTGGAAACCTTAAATCGAAAAGCAGAAGAGGACAATAATTAATGCCGCCCTTTCGGGCGGCATTTTTTTTTAACACATTCAGTCAAGACGGGTCTGAATCTCCGAAACAAAAGGCTCTGCCTTGTTTTCAGCGGAAAAAGTATAATAATAAAAATCAGCACCGCCGAAGGAATAGATTTTGCCTATGAACCGAAGCTCATGCAGGGGACCGAAATAGACAAAGCATTCCGAAAGCGAATCTGCATTTGACAAGGTATTGTTATAAACCTCGTTGTAAAGGCTGTCGCCGTCCGACTCAAAATCCTGTTCCATTTCGCCGTACAGCTCAAAAAATCCTCTTTCCAGAGCATTTTTCTGCATTGCTGTGAAATCATCCAATCCATAGCCGCTGATGTTCAGAAGCTCCTCATTTGGGATCTCTCTGCCGCTGTGAACATCGATATTGACAGAAAAATATTCGCTGTAATCAAAATCGGTGTGAATGAATATCACCAGGGAAAGAATATTGTCGTTGAGATAAGCTGAATAACCGCATTTATACGCAGTGAGACTGCACTGCATATCCATGTTTTCAAGCTCGTTTTCTATATACTCCATCATTCGGTTCCCTATCTTCTCGTTGAGAGCTTCTGATGCAGGGGTGTCTATGAGAAGCTTCGGCACATGATAGCTGTAATTATAGGTGTTTCCCACATCATCCGTATATATACCCTCATAGCTTAAGCTCTCTGAAAGGATATCGGAAAGGCTTGTGATATCCTTCTGTGCGTTTCCGCTGTCTTTGCCGCAGCCGCAGAAGATAACCGCCATCACAGCACATATAATGACAGCAAAAGAACATAAAAATAATTCTCTGTTTCTTTTCATAAAAGCACCTCCATTATAAATTATAATGGAGGTGCATGAGATGTCAATAAAAAGAATACCTGAAAATCACGCAAACGCCTGAAGGAGCTTTACTGCCCACCGCCATATCCATGGCACGATTTCGCCGAGTCTGTCCAGAGCATGATGGATAATGTCGGTATTTCTCTCACCGACAAGCTCATACACACTGCCTTCGGCGGCAGTTTTGCCCAGCGCCACCATGGCCTTTGCATCGTCGCCGAGGGCAAAATAATGCCCTCTTGCCAGAGCGCCCACAGCGAACTGACCTACCGATAATGCGCCCACAGACAGAAATCCCAGGCATATAGCACCGAAAGCAATAATACCCACGGAGAAAGCACCTGCTGCAATTAATCCCAGTGCAGCCGCACCTACGGCGAACAGACCCAGTGAGAGCAGACCGAATGAGAACACACCCATGGAAAGCAGTCCTGCCGAAATTATTCCCTTTGCACAGTATCCTACTGCAATTATGCCCTTAGCAGATTTTTTAGGATTAAGGCAGATGTGCCACAGGGGCAGTCCGAGCAGAGTCTTTGAGCTTTTGCGCTCGAAGGTGGAAAATCCGTACCCTATATTAATAGTCAGTCCCTTATTCTGCGCAGGCTGTGGTGCCGCAGGCTTCGGCTCTTCTGTATTATCCTTCAGCAGATAATCAAGAGAGCAGTCGTAAAGCTCGCTTAAATATATAAGCTTGTCAGTTTCAGGGAATGTGATATCCGATTCCCACTTGCTTATTGCCTGACGGGAGACACCCAGCTTTTCCGCCAGTTGTTCCTGTGTTATATTGTTTTCTTTTCGCAGTTTTGAAAGCTTGTTTCCCAATGTCATAAAATTGCCTCCTTTTCTGCAGAAATTATAAATCGAACATACGTAAAACACAAGCATTCCTCGGTTTCTAAATGTAAACTGCAGGTTGCATTGGCCTGTTTATGGGAAAAATTCACAAGCAAAGGTCACGGTGCAGTCTGCCCTGTTCCCTTTGCTTGTGCCTTCCGAAGTCAATGTAATCCCATGCCACAACCACGACTGCAAAAACGGAAAACAGATATATAAGGTAATATGCCTCATATATGATAACCAAATGGATATCATATACTCATAATAATCCAAACTTGTTGTAATGTCAAGATAACCGAATGGTTATCGGAGGTTCAGTATAGATGGCATATTACAAGCGACTTCGGGATATGTGAGAAGATGCAGACCTGACCCAGCGTCAGCTGGCGGCGATACTTGGCATGAGCCAGCCCCAGTACAACCGCTATGAGCAGGGATTCAGAGATCTTCCCACAGATATACTCATCCGCCTTGCGGATATGTATAATACATCAACAGATTTTCTTCTGGGCAGGACTGATGATCCGTCTCCGCCGAAGAAGTGAGAAAAAAAGGCACGGTTTATTGCCGTGCCTTTTTTCTTAAGTAAAAGGGGCAGATTGTAGGTTTTGCCTATTGACAATTACAAATCGGAAACAAAACCAAAACCTTTATAAGAGACCGCGTAAAAAACCACATGAACAAGCGAGTTTTGAAATTTCGTCGTTTTGCACTGCAAATTTGTCCTCATACGGGAAATGAAAAAAGCGGGGGAAATGTGAAAATTACATATTGTAATTAAAAGAATATTAAAATTTATCCCAATTTACGGTGGAATGCGGTCTGAGAGCTGTCAAGTGGAAAATTGAACAAGTTTTTTGTGCACA
>JAZSNZ010000356.1:0-7118 GCA_045536645.1 Acutalibacteraceae bacterium | reverse complement strand
GTTAGTTGTTGTAAAAGCGTCGAAAACGGTTTTTACAGAGTTTTCAAAAACCTGTAATACCGCTATTTTACGGCTTTTTACTTCTCAATCGGCTTCATAGTGGGGAACAGCAGAACGTCTCTGATGGAATAGCTGTCGGTAAGCAGCATTACAAGACGGTCGATGCCGATGCCGATGCCGCCTGTGGGGGGCATACCGTACTCAAGAGCGGTGAGGAAGTCCTCATCGATGAGGTTTGCCTCTTCGTCGCCGGAAGCACGAAGCTCCATCTGACGCATGAATCTCTCACGCTGATCGATGGGGTCGTTGAGCTCGGAATATGCGTTTGCAAACTCGCAGCCGTTGATGAACAGCTCAAAACGCTCGGTAAGCTCGGGACGGTCGGGCTTCTTCTTGGTAAGGGGAGAGATCTTGATGGGGTGATCGGTGATGAAGGTAGGCTGAATAAGGTTCTTCTCAGCATATTCCTCAAAGAATGCAGCCAGTACATCGCCCCATGTAGCACCCTTCTTAATTTCAACATTAGCCTTCTTAGCCTCGGCAACAGCACGCTCGGTGTCACAGCGGAAGGAATCGAAGTCAATGCCGGAGTACTTCTTTACAGCCTCTACCATGGTCATTCTTGCAAAGGGCTTCTTAAGGCTGATGTCCTTGCCGCACCACTGGATATCGGTGGAATCGTTGACAGCAAGGCAGCAGGCCTCAAAGATATCCTCGCATCTGTTCATCATGCCGTGGTAATCTGTATAAGCCTCGTAAAATTCGATTGTGGTAAATTCGGGATTGTGCTTTACATCCATGCCCTCATTGCGGAAAAGTCTGCCGATCTCGTAGACTCTCTCCATACCGCCGACGATAAGTCTCTTGAGGTAAAGCTCGGTAGCAATACGCAGATACATATCCATATCGAGGGTGTTGTGATGGGTGATGAAGGGGCGTGCAGCAGCACCGCCTGCGATAAGGTCGAGAACAGGGGTCTCAACCTCGATGAATCCGATGTTGTCAAGATAGGAGCGGATAGTGGTAATGATCTTTGCTCTCTTTACAAAGGTGTCCTTGACCTCGGGGTTGACGATAAGGTCCATATATCTCTGACGGTATCTGGTGTCGGTGTCCTTGAGACCGTGGAACTTATCAGGCATGGGGCGCAGGCTCTTTGCAAGGAGCTTTACTTCCTTTGCATGAACGCTTATCTCACCGCGGCGGGTACGGAAAACAAAGCCCTTTACCTCACACAGATCGCCGACATCCCAATTGGCCTTGAGATTATTGAAAACCTCTTCGCCGAGATCGTTTATACGAAGATAAACCTGCATCTTGCCGCTTCTGTCGCGGACATCGATGAAGTTTGCCTTACCCATGTCACGCCATGTCATAATACGGCCTGCGATGCAGACATCGGTATTTTCAAGCTCTTCGAAGCGCTCGATGATCTCAGCGGCGGATATGTTCTTGTCGCAGGTGGTGATCTCAAAGGGATCAGCGCCTGTGCTCTGGAGATGAGCAAGCTTGTCGCGTCTTATCTGGAGAAGCTCATTAAGTTCCTGCTCAGACTGTTCGGGGGTCAGTTCTTCCTGCTCGTTCAGAATTTCTTCTGCCATTTATATCAATCCTTTCGATTATTTTGTAAAAAAGGGCAGAGAGTGAATCTCTGCCCTCAGCGGTAAATCACTTGGAAATATCCAGAATCTTGTACTTCTGGATTCCGCCGGGAGTTTCGATATCAACGACCTCGCCGACAGCGTGACCGAGAAGACCTTTACCGACAGGCGATTCATCGGAGATATAACCCTTGAGGGGGTCAGATTCCGTAGAACCGACTATGTGATATTCATCCTCCTCGTCATACTCAAGATCGAACACCTTGACCTTTGTGCCGACCTGAACTGTGTCAGTAGAGATATCGTTATGATCGATGACACGAACGTGTTTCAGAGTGGCCTCGATCTCGCTTATGCGAGCCTCAAGCTGAGCCTGATCGTTCATAGCCTCGTCGTATTCACTGTTTTCGCTGAGGTCACCGTGGGAACGTGCTTCCTTTATCTGTTCTGCGATGTCTGCACGCTTCTGGGATTTAAGAATTGAAAGTTCCTCCTCCAGTTCGCGGAGGCCTTCGGCGGTCACAAGAATTTCCTTGTTTGCCATAACTAACTTCCTTTCAAAAACGTATTTCAATTAGCTTCGATACATTATATACGTTTAATGGCTCGATGTCAAGAAAATACCAAAACTAAAGAACATAAAGCTGTCCGGAAGCGTGTATTGCTCCGAACAGCTTTGCTGTAAATCAATTGTCTGATGCAGATGAATTTTCTTCTTTGGCCTTCATACGGTTCAGACGCCTCTGCAGATGTTTCAGTCTGCGCTTTTCACTGCGTGTTCCTGTATGGTGATCAAGCATGATTCCGAACATATAACCTCTGTTGTAAGGTCGTGCGTTTACTTTCAGAAGATTCATTTCTTCAGCAGTGAGCTTGTGCCGCTGACCAGCCCGTTCTGCAATTCTGTTTTCAAGAATGATTATTTCGCTCTCAACCTCAGCGAGCTTTTTGGTTGTGGGATCAGGAAGTGAAGAATTGCAGTTTTCGCACCTTTCCTTAAGCACACTGTTAATGGTGCCGCATTCTTTGCATACCTTTACAGGCATATTTTTCGTGTCTTTCATAATGTACTCTCCTTTTTACTCTTTTCAAGATTACGGAAATTGTTCCGTCAGACCCAATATATACAACATTATTTTACTGTATTCGGAAGAAAAAGTCAATAATATGCAGCCGGCACTGTAACGTTTTCCCTTTGCCCGACTCCAATATATGAGGAGGTAAAAAGGTGACGGAAATATACAGCAGTCACAGCAAGGGATATCTTTCGCTGTCTGTATATGCTATATTTAAATGTGCAGTGTCAATAAAGCAAAGGGAGTGAGAAGGAGTGTCGGATTTTAAAAAAGTGTACGAAGAGCACGCAAAATCAGTCTACCGCTTTCTTCTTTCCCTGAGCGGCGACGAAGAACAGGCCGCAGAGCTTCTGCAGGAGACCTTTTATCAGGCGTTTCTGCACATTGACCGATTCGAGGGCAGAAGCAGTCTTTATACATGGCTGTGCGTCATCGGGAAAAACGCATGGCTGAAGGAGTGCAGAAGGGCGAAGCGGTTTGCAGACAGCCCCATTGAGGATATGGAAATAGAATCCCATGAGACCACGGCTGAAAGCAGAGTAATAAAAACAGAGGACAGAGAAAGGATACGAAGGGCGGTTTTAAGCCTTGATGAACCGTACAAGGAAGTGTTCATTCTTCATGGATACGGAGAGGTAAAGCTCAAGGAAATCGCCCGAAAATACAACAAATCGGAAAGCTGGGCGAGAGTAACATACTACCGTGCAAAGCAACAGATAATCAAGGAGGTAACGAAATGAAAATAAACTGTGAAATAATAAGAGACCTGCTCCCACTGTATGAGGACGGAGTGTGCAGTGAAAAAAGCAGAGAGGCAGTGGAGGAACACCTGAAAGTGTGTGAAAGCTGCCGTAATATAGCGGGGACAGAGCTTGACGTATCGGAAGAAAGAGCAGAAAACGAAGAGAAAGACCTGCAGGCACTGAAAAGAGGATTTAAGAAGATTCGCCGCAGATGGGCGTTGTCGCTTACCGCACTGGTGCTGATAATTCCCATGCTCCTGCTGGGAGTAAATCAGATAAGAGGCAAAGGGATATGCTTTACAAACATAGACGATATCATGACCGCAGAAAGTTTTGCAAGGAGCATTGAAAACGGGGACTACGCAAAGACTGCCGATATGCTCGAGTGCGAAACTCTGTATCATGAAATACAGGAGACACTGAACCGTAAGCCTGAGTCATATATGGCAAAATACGAAATAATAGAAACAGACGGCAGACAGTGGGCAGTAAGTGAGCATCTCTATAATGAATACGTAAAAAATCTCAGTGAGGGGGAAATCTGGGAATTCATGGTTGCAGAGCTTCATGCCCCTGTTATTCCCCGCGAGCAGTTCGAGAATATTGCCTTTCAGAATCCCGAAAACAGCACAAAATATAATCTTGTAAGCACTGAATACGGAGATTATTACGTCAGCGAAAACAGTCATGTGAATGAGCGAAGCCATGCGATAGAGCTGTTTTACGAGCTGTATATTGCAGAATATGAGCTGTACGAAGAGGTAAAACCCATACTCGCTCAGCAGGCGAAGGACAGCTATGATTACAATCAGAAATACTACAAAGCTGCAAAGGGCATGATCCTCTCTGATTTTGAAAGCTTCATCCGTGCGGATTATGAAAAAGGACTTGAAACTTTTGCAGAAAACGGTCTGGAGATTGAAAACATAAGCCTGATTAATTGCACTTATTCGGAATATCTTAAAGGTTGGCTTACAGAATTTGACGCAGAGCTGACAACAAGACTGGGACAGACCTATGAAGTTTCACTTAGCGTAATGATCTGCGACAGAAAAGCAAGTATAAAAGAAATCGATGTAAAAACAGACAATGATTATGCTGCAGGCAGCCTTTACAATGCGTTTTCCCTTGACTATCCCGGCGCGCTCTGATAACTGATACAACAAAAACGACGGCAGGACGCCGTCGTTTTTGTTGTATGCCGTGTATTCGCCGCATATAAATCCCATAGGTGATGGAATGGAAAAGGTCATAATGATAATAATAAAAACAGCAGTTATCGCATTGTTGTGGCGCATGCCGCATTATCTTCCGATAAAAGAAGAAAAAATAAAAAGCTTCTGTGCAGGCTTCTGCGCTGCACAGGCAGTAACAGGACTGTGTACGGAATGCACTTGGATGTACTCCGTGGTATTCGGAGAGCTTTTCGGCTTTATCATGCTGGCGGTGACAGTTGCAGGGGCTCTTGCCCTGTTCGGCCTGCTTTCGGGGGAAAGGAGCGGTGTGCTGCTGGTGGCGGTCTATATGTTTTTTTCGTCAGCCGAAAACGAATATACATATGCAGATACGCCAATAATCAATACAGCTGTACAAACTCTTCGAATGGGAGCGGCAGGCATGGGCGAAGCGATGGGCAGAAAAACGGTGATACTGCTCGTGTCGATGCTTGCAGGCGGCATAGTGAGCCTCTCGGGAACCTCACTGCCTGCGGCCTTAGGAGCAATCTCCTGCTGTGCGCTGCTTTACAATGGGGTCAGAAATATTTACTCAGACCTGCCATGCCTTATCGGAGCGGCTGCGGCCTGTATTCTTGCCTACTTTTGATTATGAAAAGCACCATAACAAAACTCAGAATTTTTCCTGCGGCAATAAAAAAGAGCATATCATCGGTAAAATGGCTGATAGGACTGCCGAAGCACTATAGCCGTTCCTTGCGCCGAATGCGCCGCTATTGACTTTATTGCCTGATTTTAGTAAAATAATTACAGTGGATAAATAGCGTGTAATGAGCAAAGCACCCTCGAAAACGCTGTTTTGCCCCCGAAAAAGAACTTAAGTCCGCTGTCCGTGTATAAGACAGCGGACACGATGAACATATAAACAAAAATAAATTTGGAGGTTACCCGGTGGCTCAGACACAAAAAAATAAAAACACAAAAAACAGTGCCACAGCGAAAAACAACCGTACTATAAAGAATACATCGGCACAGAAAACAGACCCGAAGAAGCAGAGTGCAGCAAAACCAAAAGCCAAGACAGCAGACACTAAAAGCACCGCCGCAAAGAGCAAAAAGAGTACTCCCGTAAAGCAGACTGCTCAGAAAGCAAAGACCGCATCACAGAGCAGAGCAAAGCAGACCAGAACAACTCAGAATACAAAAACCGCACAGACCAGAACAAAGACCCAGACTTCTGCAAAGATGCCCAAGTCCACAAAAAGCAAGGCTTCTTCGCAGAAGCCTGTCAAAATCACTTTCATCGGCGGCCTTAACGAAATAGGCAAGAATATCACCATGTACGAGTACGGTGATGACGCAGTGATTGTTGACTGCGGCATGGCGTTCCCTGACGATCAGATGCTGGGAATAGATATAGTCATACCCGATTTTTCTTATGTTCTTCAGAATGCATCGAAGATACGCGGTGTAGTGCTTACCCATGCCCACGAAGACCATATCGGAGCACTGCCCTATCTTCTCAAGGAACTTAATCTTCCCATTTACGGAACGAAGCTCACCGTAGGCCTTGTCGACTGCAAGCTCAAGGAACACGGCATTTTCGGCCAGACCAAGAGAAACATTGTAAAGCCCGGTGAGACGGTATCCCTCGGCGGCATAGATGTTGAATTTATAAACGTAAACCATTCAATTCCCGATGCTGTGGCGGTTGCACTGCATACAGAAAGCGGAGTTGTGATACACACAGGCGATTTCAAGATCGATTCAACTCCCGTTTACGGCGACATGATCGATCTCGGCCGTTTCGCAGAGCTTGGAAGAGAGGGCGTCCTCTGCTATCTCGCAGACTCCACCAACGCAGAGCGTGCAGGCTTTACCATGAGCGAAAAGAATGTGGGCAACTCCTTTGAGACTCTGTTCAGTTCCGAGACGGCATCTTTACGCAGGATAATAATCGCTACCTTTGCATCCAATCTGCAGAGGATACAGCAGATAATCGACTGTGCGGCGAACCACGGCAGAAAGGTCGCCATCAGCGGCAGAAGCATGATAAATGCTGTTGCCATTGCACAGGAGCTTGGCTATCTCAAGGTGCCTGAATCAACAATGATCGACCTTTCCATGATAAATAAATACAGGAAAGACCAGATAGTGCTCATCACCACAGGCAGTCAGGGCGAGCCCATGAGCGCCATGACAAGAATGGCATTCGGCGAGCACAGACAGATAGCAGTAGGTCAGGACGACTTCATCATCATTTCCGCAACACCCATTCCGGGCAATGAGAAGATGGTCGGCAACGTTGTAAATGAGCTTCTCAGACACGGCTGCGAGGTCGTTTACGAGAAGATGTACGAGGTTCACGTTTCGGGTCACGCCTGTCAGGAAGAGCTTAAGATGATGCTCAGTCTTGTAAAGCCTCAGTATTTCATTCCCGTTCATGGCGAGCAGAAGCATCTTAAAAAGCACGCAATAAGTCGGAGGCCAAGCGGTCTTAGGAAGACAAACCAAATGATCAAC
>JAZSNZ010000353.1:0-6708 GCA_045536645.1 Acutalibacteraceae bacterium | reverse complement strand
GGGTTTGTGTTCATCCCATTCCTCTTTTGTATATTTGCTGATAACACTGCTCCAGTCATACAGTTCAGTAGAATCATCTTTTTTCAGGTACACGTATATTTTATTTCCGTCCACAGCTATTCTTTCAAGCCCGAAAATATTGTTTGAATCATAATTATAAACGGTGGCAGAGAAACTCGGTGCAGGCCCGGGAAGCTCCTTTGAACAGCCCGACATCAGACACAGGGCAAGCATAATCACAGCGAGCAAAAATACAAAATACCTCTTTTTCATCAAAATATCCCCTTTGTTAATCTTTGTGAAATAGTTTGTTTTAAATTTATTCACATTTTCATGATAACACATTGCATTCTCTCTGTCAATCCCCAAGCTCATAATCATATACAAAATTTACAGCTCTTGCAGACCATCTCTGCCGATGCTATAATCAGGGAAAGGAGCTGAAAGCAATGAGCAATACCGATTACGCCAAAATGTATGAAAAGATATTTGATATAATGGGAGAACTGACACCCCTTCGGGCAGACTGCGGACAGCTTTGCGGCGGAGCCTGCTGCAAGGGAGACGAAAACACAGGCATGCGTCTGTTTCCCCATGAGGAAAGCACGCTGAATATAAAAGCAACAGAATCGGGAGACAGACTTGCCGTCTGCAGCGGCACCTGCGACAGAGCGCACAGACCCCTCGCCTGCAGGATATTCCCCTTTTTTCCGACCATAGATGAAAAGGGAAGGATTTTTGTTGAGGCAGACACTCGTGCAGGGAGCCTGTGTCCGCTTATTGAGCACAGTGACGAAATAGTGTTTGACCCGAAATTTTTCAAAGCAGTAAAGAAGATCGGCAAAATACTGTCAAAGGACGAAGAGTGCAGAGAGTTTCTTTATAAGACCACAGAAGAAATTGATACATACAGTGCATTTCTGTCAAAAGAATAAACATAAAAGAACACCGGGAAAACATATACTTGGCTCCCCTTGTCAGCGAAGCTGAGCTTGTCAAACTTGGCTCCCCTTGCCAGGGGAGCTGTCAGCGAAGCTGACTGAGGGGTAGTGAAAAGTCGAATACCTGCACAGTTTTGTGGGTTTTTCTCTCATTATTCCTATGTCGGAGACTAATTAAATAAGTCGTTTTACAGTCTTAGCACCGCAGATATTCTGCGGTGCTTTTGTGTTATCCGTGCAGTGAGCTGTCAATAATAGAAGAAAACTGAAGGGAAGCAAAAATATGTGCACAGCAATAAGCTATAAAACCGCAAACCACTATTTTGGGCGTAATCTTGACCTTGAATATTCTTACAACGAGACTGTCACCATAACTCCGAGAAAATACTCATTGCCATTTTGTGAAATGCCGTCGATAAACAGTCACTACGCAATGATTGGCATGGCATATGTGCAGGACGGCTATCCGCTCTATTACGATGCCACCAATGAAAAGGGACTGAGCATGGCAGGGCTGAGCTTTCCTGATTATGCAAAGTACAATGAAAAGCAGAATCACGCTGACAACATCGCACCCTTTGAGTTTATCCCCTGGGTGCTTTCCCAGTGCAAAAGTATTGAAGATGCGAAAATGCTTCTCTCAAGCGTCAGCATCACGAACGAGGCATTCAGCGAAGCACTGCAGCCTACACCGCTTCATTGGATGATTTCAGACAGTGAAAGCTCAATAGTCGTCGAATCAACAGCGAAAGGGCTTGCTGTACTCGATAATCCGGTTGGTGTGCTCACAAACAGCCCGACCTTTGATTATCACATGGCAAACCTTAACAATTACATGGGGATATCAAACAAGCCCGTGCAAAACCGCTTTGCGCCCGAACTGCCCCTTCATGAATTCAGCAGGGGAATGGGAGGGGCAGGCCTGCCGGGAGACTACAGCTCAGCTTCACGTTTTGTCAAGGCGGCATTTGTACTGCATAACTCAGTTGGCGGCGACACTGAAGAAGAAAACATCAGCCAGTTTTTTCATATTCTCAGTTCAGTGGCACATCCGAAAGGCAGTGTTGACCTTGGGGACGGGAAATATGAAATAACCGTTTATTCTTCCTGCTGCAATACCAATAAAGGAATATATTATTACACCACCTACAACAACAGCAGTATAAACGCGGTGGATATGCACCGCGAGGATCTCGACAGTGCAGAGCTTATCTCTTATCCGCTGCTTTCGCGTAAAATTCATTTTCAGAACTGACAGAAGAAGCCTGAGCAATTAACAGATAGTTTTCATGCTGTTAACGACTTGTTATCTTGAAAAACGCCGTACATTATGAGATAATAAAACCGAAATACAAAAGAAAGAGGGAATAAAAATGCAGCTGTATATCCTTTCCTTTTTAGAGGGTATAATCACCTTTGTTTCCCCCTGTCTGCTTCCCATGCTGCCGATTTATATATCATACTTTGCAGGCGGAGGGGAACGAAGCTCAAAAACAACCCTTAAAAACGCCATAGGCTTTGTGCTGGGCTTTACCGCGTTGTTCACTGCCATGGGCGCGCTTGCAGGCACTGTCGGTGGATTTCTCAGCAGATATCAGACTGTGGTGAATATCATATCGGGTATTATCGTCATATTCTTCGGCCTTAACTATATAGGTGTTTTCAAACTCAATCTTTTTAAGGGAACGAATAAAAAGGTCAACACCGAAAATCTCAGCTTTTTCTCGTCACTTCTCTTCGGTGTGATTTTTTCCGTTGGCTGGACTCCCTGCGTCGGAGCATTTCTCGGCTCAGCACTTATGATGGCATCCCAGCAGGGCAAGACCCTTGAGGGGGTTTTCATGCTCCTTGCATATTCCATCGGTCTTGGACTGCCCTTTATACTCAGTGCAGTGCTGATAGACAAGCTTAAATCAACCTTTGATTTTATCAAAAGACATTACAGAATAATCAATATCATAAGCGGCTCGCTGCTGATACTCATCGGCATTCTCATGGCAACAGGAATGCTGGGCAGACTGCTTACATTTTTAAGTTAGGAGAGTACTATGAAAAACAAAAGATCGTTTTTGATACTTGCACTGCTTTTTGTGGTGCTCATAGCAGGTGCGGCGGTGCTTTATAATTCTTTCGGCAAGGGGGTAAAGCCTGATACACTTGCATCCGTTCCTGCAGATGATGGGGAAGAGTCAGAAAATAACTCGGACAAAACAGGTTCTAACCCGGCTCCCGATTTTACCGTATATGATGCGGAGGGCAAGACCGTAAAGCTTTCCGATATGAAGGGCAAGCCCACTATCGTAAACTTCTGGGCAAGCTGGTGCGGTCCCTGCAAGATGGAAATGCCTGATTTTGAGGAGATGTACAAAAAGTACGGAAGTGAGATAAACTTCATGATGGTAAACCTCACCGACGGAGCATCAGAAACCGTCAGCAGTGCAAAGAAGTACATCGATTCGCAGGGCTATACATTTCCTGTGTATTACGACAAGGACAGTATAGCGGCATACACCTACAGCGTTTATTCCATTCCCATGACCCTTTTTATCGATGCAGAGGGGAACTTCGTCGTCTATGCACAGGGTGCAATAGATGCAGATACCCTGCAGAAGGGAATAGACATGATATATACAGCGCAATGAATAAAAAATGGGAGTTGACTTTATGAAAAACAGAAAGTCATTGTTTATTATTCTGCTTGCATTTGTGCTGCTTTTGTCAGGAGCGGCATTGGCATATGATTTACTGAAAAAAGATACCGAGGAGGAAAGCATGGAGACAGGGAATGCCTACAGCAAACTGAGTGTGGAAAATATACCTGTTTCCGATTTTACTGTTTACGACCGTGACGGAAACGAAGTAAAGCTTTCTGACATGAAAGGAAAGCCTGTTGTAATAAACTTCTGGACAAGCTGGTGCTTTGCCTGTACAAAGGAGCTGCCGGCTTTTGAGGAGGCATACAGCGAATACAAGGACGATGTCGTGTTTATGATGATCAATAAATTTGACGGCAACAGAGAGAATACGGTATCCCTTGAAAATTTCCTCAATGAAAAAGGCTATACATTCCCCGTATACCTCGACACAACAAAAGAAGCCTACATAAACATGAGAGTGTACGGGATACCCATGACCTTCTTTATCGATGCCGAGGGCAATCAGATTGCCCACGCATCGGGAGAACTGACTAAAGAAGAGCTTACAGGTGGAATTGAAATGATTATGCATTAAGAAGAAAAACACAAAGGATGCGGAATCATAAAACGATATGGTATAAAACAGATAACCGAATTGCATTTGCAATTCGGTTATCTGTTGTCTTATGGATATGTGCCTGCAAGCCTCGGATTCTGATTCTACAGCAGTCAAGCGTCAGATTTTGAGGCATTATTCGTGACAGGCCACTGCCTGCCTGCTACGTCGATTTCGTAGTTATCTCTGTAAATATTCTCTGAAATAGGTACAAAGGTGTACCCCTGAGCAAGCAGTGTTTCGATTATAGTCGGCAGTGCACCGGGCGTGTTGACTGCCGCATTATGGAACAGCACAATTGACCCGGGAACGACCCTGTCAATTACTCTTGCAGCAATCTGGGATGACGTGGGATTTTTCCAGTTCAGGCTGTTAACATCCCACTGAATGGTGTACATACCAATCGATTCGGCCGTATTAAGCAGAAGATCATTATACTCTCCATAAGGCGCTCTGAAGAGTATTGGTCTGACTTTTGTTATAGCTTCTATCTTGCTGTTGCAGTCGTTAAGCTCCTTGAGTATCTGCTCTCTCGACAGCTTTGACATATGAGGGTGAGTGCATGAGTGATTCATTATTTCGTGTCCTGCATCATGCAGAGCCTTTACAGACTCGGGGTATTTATCCACCCATTCGCCAACCAGAAAAAAAGTAGCCTTTACATTATATTTTGCGAGAATATCAATAAGCTGCTGTGTGTCTTCGTTTCCCCAGGCGGCATCAAATGAAATGCTTATTACCTTATCATTTTCGTTTCGGCCCACGGAATAAATAGGTACCTTTTTGCGTGTTGATGAAACGGATGCAAAGCCTGCACCGCTTATGGCGGTTGCAGCTATGGCTGAAATAATTACTGCACAGGCAATAATGACAGCGATTTGTTTTTTGCCTACGATTTTAAAGAGCTCCATAAAGTCCCTCCGTTTTTGTTTTTGTAAATATATATGCAGAGCTCATTGATTTAGTATATAAAAACACAGTATATGATCAGAGTGCATACTGTGTTTTACAAATTGATAATGGGAATAAATAATAATTGCTGCAGTGCAGCGGGATGCCCGCAAAGCATACACACATAAGATGTATTTCAGAATTTTCTTGACAAACGAAAAAAACGTGATACAGTGTTCCTATAAAGTACTACGCAGGTGAGAGGCATGGATTCATATGAAATGCTGTCGCTTTTCGGCTTGACAAGACTTGAAGCGGCAATATATACTGAGCTACTGAACGGAGAAAGCTTTACAGGCTATGAGCTTGCAAAGCTGACAGGGATATCCCGTTCCAATACATACACTGCCCTTGCCACACTGTGTGAAAAGGGTGGAGCATATATTATAGAGGGAACGCCTGCAAAATACACTGCGGCAAGTCTGGATGAGTTCTGCAGAAACAGGATACGAATGATGGAAAAGGCATCAGAGGAGCTTAAACGGCTCATGCCGAACACATCTGCATCGAGCGAGGGATATCTTACCGTAACGGGCAGAAAAAACATCGAAAACAAAATCAGCAATATGATAGAGAATGCAGGACGGCGAGCATATTTTGCAGCAGGCGCAAAGACGGTGCAGAGCTTTGAAAGATTTCTTCTTAAAATGACCGAATCGGGAAAAAAGGTAGTGATAATAACCGATTCGGAAGTAGAGATCAAAGGTGCACAGACATTTGTCACCGCTGACAGAGGCGAGCAAATAAGGCTGATAGTGGATTCGGGCAAGGTGCTCACAGGAGACGAGACAAGTTGTCTGTATTCCGAAAAAGAAAATCTTGTGAATGTTATCAAGGATTCACTTAAATACGAACTGCGTCTTATAAAATACGGACTGGACGCATTGGAGGAGTAGATCAATATGGAAAAGAAAGCATTTGTAACAAAGGAAAAGGTGGCGGAGATAGTGAAGCAGTTCCCCACACCGTTCCACATTTATGATGAAAAGGGCATAAGAGAGAATGCAAGGAAGTTCTACGATGCATTTTCATGGAATAAGGGCTTCAAGGAGTACTTCGCAGTAAAGGCAACCCCCAATCCCTTTATCATGCAGATACTCAGAGAGGAAGGCTGCGGCATGGACTGCTCTTCCTACACTGAGCTCAAGCTCAGTAAGGCAGTGGGCGCAGTAGGACACGATATAATGTTCTCCTCAAATGCAACACCTCCCGAGGAGTTTGTGCTTGCACGTGAACTTGATGCCATTATCAATCTCGACGATATCACCCACATCGAGTTTCTCAAGAAGACCTGCGGTCTGCCCGAGACCATCTGCTGCCGTTATAATCCGGGCGGCGAGTTCAGACTCGGCAATGCGATAATGGATATGCCGAGAGATGCAAAGTACGGCTTTACAAGAGAGCAGATAACCGAGGGATTCAAGATCCTCAAAGCAGAGGGCGTAAAGCACTTCGGCCTGCATTCTTTCTTGTCCAGCAACACCACTGACCCCGATTATTATCCCACCCTTGCAGAGATACTCTTCAACGTGGCTGTTGAGCTTAAGGAAGAAACAGGAGTATC
>JAZSNZ010000189.1:0-2041 GCA_045536645.1 Acutalibacteraceae bacterium | reverse complement strand
AACAATCTGGGCTAATTCATATAGTACAATTACCACTGCAACCAAGCCCGATACACTCAAAGTTAAGGCTACTGCAGGTTCAAAAAAGGTGAGCCTTTCCTGGAATAAGGTAAGAGGTGCTTCAGGTTATCAGGTTTACATTCAGGCACCCGGTGCAGACTTTGAGCGCATTAAGACTACAGGAAACACTAACTACAATGTAACAGGACTTAAGTCAGGTGCTACTTACAAATTCCGTGTAAGAGCCTATAAAGAGGTTGACGGAAAGAATATTTACGGTGGCTATAAAACCTTCAGCGTAAAGGTTAAATAAAAACTTAATAATTAGGCTTATGTAAAGGAATGTAATTTATGAAACTTAAAAAGTATAGTTTGCTGACAGTTACCATAAGCCTTTTATTGCTTTTTACAGCTCTTTCAGTAAGCGCTGAGAAAACCGCCGTTGACAGCGGTTTCTGTGGAATTGACGGCGACAATCTTGTGATACAGCTTTTGAAGCCGACGTCATTCACGCCTGTTCTTGCGCTCATCGGCATAATTATGACGATGTTTGGCAAAGATAGCAGGAAAAAAGACACAGGCGTAATTCTTCTCGGCTTTGCAACTCTTATGTTCGGTATGGATACGATGTCCGATGCGGTTGCAGGGCTTGCCGATGTTCCGCAGTTCCGGCAGCTGTTCCTGCTCTTCAAGAATCCGATACTCGGCGTGCTTGCCGGTGCTGTTTTGACAGCGATAATCCAGTCAAGCTCAGCATCCGTCGGTATATTGCAGGCTCTTGCAGCGACAGGTCAGGTTTCGCTCGGCGCGGCGATACCGATAATTATGGGTCAGAATATCGGAACGTGTATCACGGCTATTCTGTCATCATTCGGCGCAAATAAAAATGCAAAGCGTGCAGCCCTTGTGCATCTTTCGTTCAATGTCATAGGAACGGTTCTGTTCCTCGTTCTGTTCTGCATAGTAAAAGCTGCATTTGCCCCGGCAATCCTTGATAATGCGGCAAACTATGTAAGCATAGCGATTTCACATTCAGTCTTCAACGTATTCTGCACGCTTGTTCTCTTCCCGATGGGAGGGATTCTTGAAAAGCTTGTAATAAGGCTTGTTCCCGATGCAAAGGAAACAGAAGCTGTCGTAAAGCTCGATGAACGCCTTCTCGCAACGCCTTCGCTTGCTCTTGAGAGCTGCCATAACCTTGCGGTGGATATGGTTGATGCCGCAAGCGTTGCAATCCGCGGTGGAATAAAAGCCCTTCGCGAATACAGCCCTGAGCTCGCTGAGGAGGTATGTGCAAGCGAAGAAAAAACAGACCACTATGAGGATATTCTCGGAACATATCTCGTAAAGCTCAGCAGCCATCAGATTTCGGATGAGGATAACGCTGAGGCTGCAAAGCTTCTTCGTATGATAGGAGATTTCGAACGTATATCTGACCACGGAGTGAATATACTGAAATCAGTCGAAGAAATGCGCGAAAAGAACATAGTGTTCACAGAGGCTGCGCAGGCAGAGCTTGATGTAATACTTGACGCAACGGACGAGATATTGGCGCTTGCACGCCGTGCATTTGTCGGCAATGATATCGATGCAGCGGTTTCCATAGAGCCGCTTGAACAGGTTATAGATATGCTCCGCGAGCAGCTGCGCGCACGTCATATTGTCCGCTTGCAGCAGGGCGAATGTACGATAGATGCAGGCTTTGTGTGGTCAGATCTTCTCACAAACCTCGCAAGAACATCTGATCACTGCTCAAATATCGCCGGCTGTGTCATAGATGTGATGGACGGAAATATGAATCTGCACGAATCTATCCGCGCCTTCAGAGACGAAAATCCCGAATTCAAAACGAAGTTCAGGGAATATACAAAGAAGTACACACTTGCATAAAGTGAAACGATATATCTGCGGAAAAATTTGCAGATATATCGTTTTGTTATATCATAAATAAAAGTGTTGCTTTTTGGTTATGACTAGTGTATACTTACAGAAGTTTGTTAAAAACAAAACAATATGATGGGTAAAGGAGAAAACAAAATGA
>JAZSNZ010000108.1:0-6157 GCA_045536645.1 Acutalibacteraceae bacterium | reverse complement strand
GTCAACGTTATCACCGCAGTTGCTGACTGGGGCGAGACTGATGCCGATGCCTGCAACTATCTGGTTTACGAAGTTACCTATCCCGAGTGCCAGTACGACGGCACCGTCGGCTGCTACAAGGTTGACGATTACACCATCCGTTACGTCACCCAGTCCCAGATCGACATCAACTACTTCCTGACCTCCTGCGCCTCCAACTGGCTGGTTTACGAGGAGCTGTACGAGGCCGGTAAGGACACCAGCGGCGATCTGGTCACCACCGATTACTGCACCTCCAAGGAGACCTCCATGTCCTACGGTCCCTACAAGATGGAGTCCCTGCAGGACGGCAAGCAGGTTGTTTTCGTTCAGAACGAGAACTACTATGCTTATGAGAAGACCGAGAGCGGCTATCTCTATGCTTTCACCGATTACCTCGTTGATGGCGAGAACGTTCAGGCTTATCAGACCACCAAGGTTGTCATCGACGTTATGGACGATGACGCTGCAAAGCAGGCATTCCTTAAGGGCGACCTTACCGAGTGGACTCCTTCTGCAGACGATCTTCCCACCTATGCAGTTTCCGATCAGCTTTACAAGGCTCCGGAGACCTACACCATGTCCTTCTTCTTCAACAGCGGTGTTGATGCACTTAAGGAAATGGACAACTCCAAGGGCAACCAGAACTCTGTAGTTCTTTCCAACCACAGCTTCCGTAAGGCATTCTCCATGGCTATCGACCGTGACGAGTTCGTAGGCGCAACTGCCGGTTATCTGCCTGCTTACTCCATGCTCAACAGCCTCTACTACTATGACGTTTACAACGATCCTTCTTCTTCCTATCGTAACTCTGAGCCCGCAATGCAGGCTATCTGCAACTTCTACGGTGTCAAGTATGGCGAAGGCACTCCCTATGCAGATCTTAAGGCAGCTTATGATTCCATCAACGGCTACAACCTTACCATCGCTAAGGAACTCATGAAGACCGCTTGCGAAGAGCTCGTTGCTGAGGGTCTCTATGTTGCAGGCGATCCTATCCACATCCGTCTTGGTTGGGCAAAGGGTGCTCTCACTTCTTCTGACAACCAGTGCATCGTTCTTATCGAGAAGTACCTCAACGCAGCAGCAGAAGGCTCCGGCTTTGGCAAGATCACCCTCGAGGGTGTTGGCAACATCACTGACCGTTATGCAGATGTTCCCGCAGGCGAGTATGCAATCGGCTACGGTGCATGGGGCGGCGCTGCATTCTATCCCTTCCGTAACTTCCAGGTATACTGTGATACCGAGGAGTATGCAGGTCAGATCAACGAGCTGGGCTGCTGGGATCCCGCTACCGAGACTCTTACCCTTACTGTTGAGGGTCAGGAAGTCACCAAGACCTGGCAGGATTGGTCCCGCTGCATGGTAGGTTCCGGAGACATGGCTAACAAGTCCTTCGAGACCAAGCTCCAGATCCTTGCTAACATGGAAGAGGCATACCTCAACTTCGTATATCGTATTCCTCTGTGCTCTTCTACCCTGTGCTCCATGCTCAGCTATCAGGCTAACTACTACACTCAGGATTACAACATCATGTATGGTTACGGCGGACTTGAGCTCATGACCTATAACTATACCGATGCTGAGTGGGACGCATTCGTTGCATCTCAGGGCGGCACCCTTAACTACGAATAATCGGTATACGGAAAAAATTCCCCCGAATTCATAGTTTAATGACTCGTTAACAATGGCCAGGGGGGCAAATTGCCCCCCTGGCTTTGGGCGACTTATAAGTACTTTGTTGTCCGATAGGTTTGCTACTGTTTTTCGCTATGGATAGTTCCCCGGGAACTTAACGGAATGCGAACGATTTGTAGCGAAGAACAGTAGGTTTTCAGCGTTTGCTGATTTCTTCTCTCAATAAAAAAGTAAAGGAGAGCGATGCATAAATGAAAATGGCCAAGTATGTTATAAAGCGTATAATTCTGATGTTCTTTACGCTTTTTATTATTACCGCTATCTGTTTTGCATTGATTCGTATGTTGCCTCGTTCCCTGCCTCAGGAAGCAGTCAAGGCAGAGGTAATGCTGGCTCGTTGGGAAGCACTGGGATATAATAAGCCCTTGCTGGTTCAGTTCTGGATTTATCTTAAAAACATCTTCACCGAGTGGGACTGGGGCACTTCCTGGTACATTCAGTTCCGTGAGCCTGCATGGGATCTTCTCACAGGCCGTCTTGCACCCACAGTGCTTGTAAACCTCTATTCTACACTTATCTCCATTCCCATCGGTATCGCTCTCGGTATCTATGCGGCTGTAAAGAAGAATAAGTGGCAGGATTCCTTTATCAGCACCGCAGTCATGGTATTCGTATCAGTGCCCGTTTATGTATACGCATTCCTTGTACAGTATTTTCTGTATTTCAAGCTCGATCTGCTCCCCTTGCAGGTCTATTCTCTCGCAGATGCAGGCGGGTCATGGTTCACCGGCAAGATGTTCGTATCCATGATACCTCCCGTGCTGGCACTTTCCTTCGGTACTATCGCAGGTATGACACGTTTTACCCGTGCAGAGCTTACAGAGACACTTACTTCTGACTACATGCTTCTTGCACGCACCAAGGGACTTACCCGTTCTCAGGCGACCTCCCGTCATGCTCTGAAGAACGCAATGGTACCCATTCTGCCCATGATCATTTCGAGCTTTGTCGGTGTTCTGAGCGGTTCCTTCGTTATTGAGCAGATATTCGCTATCCCCGGTGTCGGTCAGCTTTATCTGCAGTCTATAAATCTTTTTGACTACGATGTATTCATGATGGACTGCGTATTCTACGTGTTCGTCGGACTGCTTGCAGGTATTGTTGTTGACCTGAGCTACGGATTCATCGATCCGAGAATCAGAATGGGAGAGAGGTAAATTTTATGGAAAACAACAGAAAAAATTATACTCACATCCCCAAAGAAAAATTCGCCTTCGTCAACGAAGGTGAGAGACTTACCGACAAGAAGTTTGAGGACAAGCCCGTCGGTTATTTCCGCGATGCATGGAGAAGATTCCGCAAGAGCCGTGCTGCAGTTGTAGCAACAGTAATAATTATCATAATTATTCTCTATGCTTTCCTTGCTCCTCTTCTTATAACAAATCATGAGTCCACCTTCATGGTAAGCACCTACGCAAAGAAGCCTGCAAGAGTGGAAGCACTCAAGACCGAAGGCTTCATGGACGGCGGCGTAAACCGTGATTTCTCCGAAAAGGGACTTATCAAGGCGGTCGCAATGGGTATCGGCGCTGAAGACTACGAGGGCAAGGGCGTAACCCTTGAGGACGGCCTTAAGAGCCAGTATCAGCCCATGGTCAAGATAAGTGAGCCTACTATTACCATCGGTGCAGGCAAGAAGGAAAGCCGCATCTATGCAGGCCGAATCGACACCTATCTTGAGGTCGGCTTTATCTACAGAAGTATTCCTCAGTCCGAGCTGCCCAAGATCCTTGAGTGGCAGGAAAAGACCGGACTTCAGATACTTTATCCTCTTGTTGAAAACAACGAGTGGAACGTTGACTATACCGACGCTAACTACTGGTACAAGTCCAAGAAGGGCAACCCTGTAAGAATAGATGATTTCGGCATGTCCAAGACAATGGATATGGAAGATCTCGAAAAGGGAAAGAAGCTTGAGGACAACTACAAGCGTGACGGCGAAGACAACCCCATCTACTACGAGTATACCGGCGGCGGTGACTTTGATACCGCACAGCTCAAGATCCGTGTTCTTTACTACAATTACTACAAGTATCTCTACGGTTCAGCACCCGACTATATCCTCGGAACTGACTCTCAGGGCTATGACTTTGCTCTGAGAATCGCAGGCGGCATCAAGCTTTCTCTTCTGGTAGCTGTTTTCGTCTGCCTCATCAACTTCGTCCTCGGTGCTATCTACGGTGCTGTCGAAGGCTACTACGGCGGCGCAGTTGATATCGTTCTCGAGCGTATATCCGATATTCTGGGATATATCCCCTTCATCGTCGTTGCAACACTGTTCCAGATTCACCTGGCAGCAAAGCTCGGACCTATCGTGTGTCTGCTCTTTGCCTATGTTGTAACAGGCTGGATCGCTACAGCAGGCAGAGTACGTTCCCAGTTCTACCGTTTCAAGAATCAGGAATATATCATGGCAGCACGCACCCTCGGCGCCCGTGACCGCAGACTTATCTGGAAGCATATATTCCCCAACAGCCTGGGAACACTTATCACATCCTCTGCACTGGCAATCCCTACCACCATGCTTTCTGAGTCCATGCTTTCCTTCCTCGGAATCGTAAAGCTTGGCACCGCTGAGAGCACTTCACTGGGTACTCTGCTTGCAGACGCAAGTGCAATCTGGGTAAATTACCCCCACCTGATGATCTATCCCGCAATCGTTATCTCTCTCATGATGATCTGCTTCAACCTGTTCGGTAACGGTCTGCGTGACGCATTTAATCCCGCACTGCGCGGCGTGGAGGAATAAACTATGGATAAGATTTTAGAAGTAAAAGATTTGAAAGTCTCCTTCCGTACCGCAAACGGTACTGTAAAGGCAGTAAGAGATATCTCCTTTGACGTCGAGCGAGGCAAGACCCTGGCTATCGTCGGTGAGTCAGGTTCCGGTAAGTCCGTAATCTCCAAGGCTATCCTCGGCATTCTGGCAGGAAACTCCATAATCGAGGGCGGCGAAATCATCTACAACGGCCGTGACCTGCTTAAGGTAGATGAAGAAGAGATGTGCACCATCAGGGGCGACAAAATATCCATGATATTCCAGGACCCCCTTTCTTCTCTCAACCCCATCGTAAAAATCGGTAAGCAGATAACAGAGGCTATGCTTCTGAAAAACAAGACCAGCCGCAAGCAGGCAAAAAAAGAATTCAACGACCTGCTGAAGATTCTCAAGGCTGAGATGATAGCTGCTACGGGAGAAGAAGAGAAGGTAAACGCACTGTGCGAAACCTTCGATAAGTTCTGCATTGAGGCAAACAGCCTTGAAAACAGCTATAACAATGCAAGCTCTGAAGCAAACCTTATGCTCGAATCCATTGAGGACGTATCCTTCCGTCTGAGCAAGAATCAGAAGCTGGATACCAAGGCAACTCTTCGCGGATATGCCGCAAGTCTCAAGGGCTTCAACGACAAATTCTTTACAAATGCATTCGCTTCGAGAATTTCCAGACAGGCAGATGTTCTCTCCAGGGAAGCATCAAAGTACAACAGCAAGAAGGGCGGCCTCACTGAAAGACTTGAAAAGGCCCTGGGTGAGACAAAGGATCTCCTTGATGAAATGATAAACCAGGAAAAACCCGCATTCTTCCGCATCGGTTATTATTCTCTCAACAACCCCATTGAAAAGCTTTACGAAATGCCTGTTGGGGAAATGAATGAGATGTGCCTTGAGTACCTCAACGAGAACTTCATGAACGAGTTTATTGCTCTTGAGGAAAAGGGCGTTGAGCGCTCCTTCAGAAATGCCCTTGAAAAGAAGAACGAGGTCATTGCTGAAATGGAGAAGGCAGAAGCATATTTCTCCGGAAGCTTCGACAGAAAGAGCGCACTGAAGTACGCACAGGAGCTTTCTGACAAGGTCGACAGCAGTATTGACCGTCTTGAAATAAAGAAGGACAGCATCGCTTACACCTTCCGTTCAAGCATCACAGCTGCCATCAACAAGTATTTTGATTTCAAGAAGCGCAATCCCAAAGAGGAAGCACGTTTTGCCCGTCAGAGCAGAAGACGTGAGGCCCTCATCAAGAGAGGCAAGAAGGTTGACTGGAAGGTCATCCCGAAGAACGTGGCAGACCTTGATGAGCTCAAGGGCGACATCGTAAAGACTGTTACCGTACTCGGTGCTCATTACGAGTCCTATATCGCCTCTGCAGATGAGGTGGATATCCACCAGCGCAGCATCGACCTTATCGACAATTTCAAGGATAAGGCATCGAAGGTAGTTTATAAGGTAACCAGACCGATGGCAAAGGCGAGAGCCATAAAGCTCATGGAAGAGGTCGGTATTGCAGAGCCCAGAATGAGATTCTATCAGTATCCCTTTGAGTTCTCCGGCGGTATGCGTCAGCGTATAGTTATTGCTATCGCCCTCGCGGCAGACCCCGATATCCTTATCTGCGACGAGCCCACCACCGCTCTTGACGTTACCATCCAGTCTCAGATC
>JAZSNZ010000154.1:0-17719 GCA_045536645.1 Acutalibacteraceae bacterium | reverse complement strand
AAAGGCGATGCGGTCGCAGTGCTTACGAACGATGTCAGCAACATTGTTGTTGGGGTCAGCGTTCAGAGAGCCGGAGCACAGAGTCAGGCAGTTGCAGGGGTGGTTTATTATCTTCAGGAATCGGTCAATATTCTCGGCATTGATCAGCAGACGGGGCAGGCCGAAAATATCCCATGGGGGATCGTCCATGTGGATAGCCATCTTGATATCGCACTCCTCGCAGGTGGGCATAAGGGCCTCAAGGAAATACTTAAGGTTAGCCCAGAGCTTTTCGTGGTCGATACCTGCGTAATCTTTGAAAAGCTGGTCGAGCTTTGCCATGCGCTCAGGCTCCCAGCCGGGGAAGGACATATTATACTTCTCTGTGAATTCGAGAATATAATCGGCCATTGCATTGTAGTCGTCCTGTATCATGCCCTTTTCGTAGAAAAGAGCGGTGGAGCCGTCTCCTACAGGATGGAACAGGTCAGAACGTGTCCAGTCGAATATGGGCATGAAATTATAGCAGATGACTTTTACGCCGTACTTTGCAAGATTGCGGATTGTCTGCTTGTAGTTTTCAATGTACATATCCCTTGTAGGCTTGCCTATCTTGATGTCGTCATGAACATTGACAGACTCAACAACATCGATGCAGAAGCCATACTCGTCAAGCTGACGCTTTACCTCTGCGATTTCCTCTTCTTCCCAGACTTCGCCGGGCATCTTGTGATGCAGAGCCCATACGATGCTTGTAACACCGGGAATCTGCTTTATGTCGCTGAGGCGGATGTTGTCATTGCCCTCTCCGTACCAACGGAAACCCATTTGCATTGGCATAAAAATTACCTCCGATTCAAAGTTATACTTCTTAGCATAAATTATTGTATCATAAAATATTCGCAATAAAAACAACATATATTGTTTGAAATATTGCGAATGTTGCTGTATAATAAAAGTGAGGTGAAAAGATGGCAGGAAGAGCACAGCGGTTTGACAGCCGCCAGAGTATGAAAAACAAGCATTTTGAGGTTTTTCATTATAAGGAGAAAAGTCCGGAAAATGTGGATATGCACCACCATGATTTTTATGAGGTGTATTTTCTTTTGAATGGGCGGGTCAGCTTTCGGGTGGAGGGCGAGACATATGTGCTCGAGCAAGGAGATTTACTGCTTATCAATCCGCAGGAGCTGCACCGCGCGCAGGTAGAGCCTGACACATTGTATGAGCGAATGATACTTTGGATAGACAGAAATTATCTAGCAAGACTTTGCACAGAAGATATGAATCTTGCAGCCTGCTTTGAAAGCGGCAAGTCAAACCACATTCACCCCTCGAAGGTCAGCAGAGCGCAGCTGGGTGCACTGCTTGAAAAGCTGATAGAGGAATTTTACAGCAGTGCTCAGGGGAGCGAGATATATGCACAGGGACTGCTGATGCAGTTCATGGTCGAGATAAACCGACTCTCCGAAAACCGAAAGACGGGAGCAAAACAGCCCAAGGAGCCCGATATAATAAGCCGTGTGTTGGAGTACATAGGCAGTCACTACTGCGAAAATATAACCCTTGCATCAATTGCGGAGGAATTCTTTGTCAGCAAATATTATCTGTCCCATGAATTTCGCCGCAGAGTGGGAACGGGCGTGTATCAGTATATAATCTTCCGCCGCCTTATGCAGGCCCGAGAGCTTATGGCAGAAGGGCAGCCCCCGGGAGAAGTATATCAGAGCTGCGGCTTTGGAGACTATGCAAATTTCTACCGTGCCTTCAAAGCGGAGTACGGAATAAGCCCCAGAGAATTTTTATCTGAGCTTTCCGATTAAACTTTGGTAAGTGGTATTGACAGTTTTATTCTGCGGTGCTATAACCGATAAAAAGGAGTGGGAGGATAAAAATGAACGCGAAGGTTGACATAACAAATGTCGTTCTGGAAACAGAAAGACTGATACTCAGACCGTGGAGAAAAAGCGATCTGAACGATTTTTATGAATACGCAAAAGTGGACGGAGTCGGACAGATGGCAGGCTGGAATCCCCATGCCTCCATTGAGGAGTCTGAATTTGTTCTGTCCCTGTTTATGGACGGAAAGCACGTATTTGCCCTTGAACTTAAGGAAAACCACAAGGTCATAGGCTCGCTGGGACTGGAAGAGATACAAGAATCAATGGGCGAAGCTTATGACGAGCTGACAGGCAGAGAAATTGGCTATGTCCTCAGTAAGGATTACTGGGGCAGAGGACTGATGCCTGAAGCTGTAAAAAGAGTGATAGAATACTGTTTTGAGAATGAAAAATACGATTTTCTCCAATGCTGTCATGCAGTTACAAACAGTCAGTCAGGGAGAGTGATCGAAAAATGCGGTTTTCGATATGTAAAAGAAAGCACAGGCAAAGATCAAAACGGCAATGAACGCATTTCACGGTGCTATGTGCTTGATAATACAGAAAAAAGAGGGTAAGCGATGCTTACCCTCTTTTTTCTGTATTATGTTCGTCTTCCTCAAACCAGTTCTTTATTTTCCAGAGGAATTCCACTTTACCGCCATGCATGCGGTAAAGATTGTAGTTTTCCCTGCATTTGACCTTGTTTCCCAAAGCTCTGTAGGCAAGGCACAGAATTCTGTATGCATCACCGAAATTTTCGCTGATTTCCAATGCCTTGTCAGCGTACTCGACGGCACCTTCATAATTTTCAGTGTCAAGGTGAATCTCGGCAATATCAATATATGCCTGAACATTGTCGCTGTCAAGCTCGATCAATCGGAGATAATTGGGTATAGCCTGCGGATACATGCCTGCCATTTTCTGTGCCCGAGCGAGACATTCCAGAACAGCAACGCTGTCTGAATCCTCAGCCAGTGCCGCTTCGTAGGATTCTGCGGCTTTGTCGTACTTTTTCAACCCCTCGTGGCACATACCCATAAGGGTGTAAACACTGCGCTTTTCTCTGTCGTTTCTGCACTGCTCAAGCAGTACATCAAGCTTTTTCAGAGCACTTTTAAATCTTTTTGCATCATAGCGTATCAGTGTCTTTTCCATATTACGGCGAAGCTTGCGGCTTCCCTTGTCTTCGAACACGCCCTCCAGAAGCCTTGCATATTCGGGGACATCAACAACACGGTTTCTTGTGAATATTTCGATTATATTGCTGAAAATCACTCCGTATATGGATAAAATACCGCTGGCCATCAGATAAAACCCTTTATGTCTGACACGATGATCGGGGATTAAGGGAGAGTAAAAAATGTTCTCGGCATGAGTTGCCAGAAACCAACCAATAAAAATAATGATGGCAAGCCCGATGATACCTATCAGAAGATTCAATAATCCTCTCTTTACCGTCATAACTTTTCTCATTTTCTGTCCCCTTTCAGTATCAGCGGAGATATTCGGCATAAGGATCGTATTTTTCCTTGCCGAGCCATTTTTCGGCCTCTTTAAGCTCTGAGGTGTTTTTGCCGTAGGTAGTGCAGAAATTATAGCTTTTCATGCAGTTTTCCTTATCGCCCAGAGCGTAGAAGGCAAGGCACAGCAGCTTGTAGCCTTCGCCGCACCGTTCGTTTATCTCAAGTGCTTTTTCTGCATACTCGATGGTGTTTTCGTAATTCTTTTCGTTTAAGTACACACATGCAATGTCTGTAAAGGGACGTTCACTGCCTGAAAGCTCTGCTTCATGCAGCCAGCTTTCAATGGCCTCGGAATGCATACCGGCCGCATTCTGCTGCTGACCGAGCTTTTCCCAGAGCGATGGATCAGAGCTGTCTGCATTTACTGCCGCAGTGTATGCTTCCACAGCCTTTTGGTGCTGTTTGCTGTCTGCGTGGCACATACCCATAAGGGTATAAACACTGCACTTTTCCTTGTCGTTTGCGCATTTCGGGACGAGCTTTGAAAGTCTGTTGATAGCCTTGCCGTATTTCTTTCTGTCGTAGCAAAGCAGAGCACGCTCCATTTTACGGCGAAGCTTCCTGTTTTCAGATACACCGTCAAGAAGTTCTGAATACTCAGGAATATCGCGTACGCGACTTCCTGTAAAAACAGTGATAAGGCCTGCACCCAGAACAATAAAAATTGCAAGTTGACCGAACTGCATCATGTAAGCGCCCAGAGTCCTTGTGACAGTATACCATTCGAAGCCGATAACTTCATGCAGACTGAAAACATATCGACCCAGAAGGATAAGCAGTACCGCGCCTGCAACTCCGAGAAGGATCAACAATATGCCTTTTTTTACTGATGCTACTCTTTTCATTTTTTCTATCCCCTTAAAATTTATTTTATCTCAATGCATTGAGATAATCGATAAGCTCACGTCGGGCCTTTTCGATCTCCGACGTTTTTCCCTGTTTCATAGCTATCTCAAAAGCGGTTATATACCGTTCTATAATGAATCTCTGATCGCCTGTAGCCTCTTCGTATGCCTGATCGGCAAGATAGAGAGCCAGTTTGTTTTCCTCCTGTTCTCTGGGGCTTATTTTAAGGTAAGCCAGCTCCTCCATTCTCTTTGCAGCTTCCTGCTCAGTCATTTTGTTGCCTTCACCCTTTATGATAATGGTCTTTGTAACATTTGTTGAGTGCACACGCACCTTGACCTCAAGGAGAGAGTTGACATCGTAGGTGTATGTAACATCGATCGCCTCTTCGCCTTTCGGTTTCGGAGGAACAGGAACCTGCAATTCTCCGAGCAGGAGGTTGTTTTTTGTCATTCTGCTTTCGCCCTGCAGTATCTTTACACGTACAACGGTCTGATAATCGCTGGCGGTGTACAGAGTCTGAGTCCTGCTGACAGGGATAACGGTGTTTCGCTCAATAATAGGCAGATAATGACCGTTCTCCTCAAAAATTCCGTTGTTTACAACAACATCGGTGCCGAGGGTAAAGGGGCATACATCGGTAAGGATAACTTCCTTTATAGCCGCTGCGCGCTGTTTCATAGCGCTCTGCAGAGCGGCACCGAATGCAACTACCTCGTCGGGATTTACATTGCCCTTCGGAACACGGCCGAAAAGACGAGCGGCGAGCTTTCTTACAACTGTCGCCTTTGTAGCACCGCCAACAAGAACTATCTCGTCGATGTCCGCAGCACGTATGCCTGCGTCCTTTAAGCTTCGCTCAACAGGTTTTCTCAGCCTTTCAAAAAGAGGCTCGCAGGCTTCTTCGTATTCTTCAGCAGTCATAGAGAAGCTCTTCTTTTTGCCGCCCACAGTGCATTCCATAAATGCGGCAGGGGCAGAGGAGAGAGCACATTTCATCTTTTCCGACTGCTCGCGAATCTGAGCCAGCTCGTCATAGGTAAGCTCTGAAATATCAGCTCCCAGCTTGTTGAGAAACTTCTGCTCTATTATGTCGGTGAAATCCTCGCCGCCGAGGAAATTATCGCCTGCAATGGAGTGGACCTCTATGATGCGTCCGGTTCTTTCGAGGATAGAAACATCAAAGGTGCCGCCGCCGAGGTCAAAAACCAGATATCTGGCATGAGCCTTGCTGTCCATAAGTCCGTATGCTATGGCAGCAGAGGTAGGCTCGCTGACGATTCGTTCAACCTTGAGACCTGCCAGCTCACCTGCGCGCTTTGTTGCCTTCCTCTGCATATCGTTGAAATATGCAGGAACGCTTATTACTGCCTCGTCCACCTTCTGACCGAGGAAGACCTCTGCATCCTCTTTCAGAGAACGAAGTACAAAGGACGAAAGCTCCTCAGCGCGGAATTTCTTGTCGCCTAAAACAAACTCTCTGTCAGTGCCCATGCTTCTCTTGAAAACAGCGGCGGAAGACAGGGGGTGGCGAAGACTGCGAGCCAGTGCAGTTCTGCCAACCAGTACTGTTCCGTCGTCATCTATGCTGACAACGGAAGGTGTCAGATGCTCACCTAAGCGGTTTGGAATTATTTTTGCCGCCTTGCCGTCGTAATAGGCGACAAGGCTGTTGGTTGTACCTAAATCAATACCTACGATCATTTTCTGTTTTCCTTTTTAAGCTCTTTTTTGTGTTCCTTGCGTATTCTTTCGGAGATGTAGACAAAGTCATATTCATCCTTTGCTATTTCAAGACCCTCTCTGCATATCTCGATGACTTTGTCGTAATCGCCCATCTGCTCGTAATATTCAGCAAGAGCGAGATAAGCATCCTTGCATTTGCTGTAGCGGCAATGGTCGCAGAGGGGAGTGGAATCGAGAACCTCGTCAATGTAGGCCTTTGCCTTTTCGGGGTGACCTGCGGCGGTGTAGACAAGAGCGAGCTTTGTAAGGTACAGTGCCTTTTCGTCGCCGCCCCATTTTCTCCTGTTTATACTCTCGAGGCCCTTTTCCATAAGCTTTTCGCACTCGTCTGTTTTGCCCATTCTTCTCAGGCAGAACAGATAATCATTGTACAGGTCATATTCATCCTCTCCCATCTTCTCAAAGAAGGTGAGAGCCTTTTTATATTTGCCCTGATGCAGATAATATCTGCCGATACGGTCGTGCTTGTACTGATTGTCATCGGAGACTTTGGATACAAGTCTGAAATACTCCTTCTGATCGCCCTGCATTCTGCGAATGTCGGCCATCATGAAATAATACTGATTTTCGTTTATCTTGTCTTCTGCCTTGTATTTGATGATGTGCTCCACTGCCTTGTCGAGCATTGCAGCTTCGATATAGACCTCGATAACAAAACGGGCATCGTCATTTCTGCCGAACATCTCAAGGTTCTTGCGGTAAATCTCTGCCGATTCCTCATATCTTCCTGCTCTTGAGAGCGCACGTGCATAGCAGCGGTTTACAAACAGTCTGCGATCCTCTTCGTCTTTCTGATCGTTGAGTTCAGATGAGATTTTGTGAATACCGCAGGCCTTTTCAAATTCAAACTTATATTCATAGAGAGAAGCGAGATTTGTGCGCAGGCGAACATTGTCAGGCTCCAGCTCAACAGCCTTTGCAAAGTGTTCCTCAGCTTCATCGTAGCGCTTGAGGTACATAAGGCAGAGACCGACCATGTCGTGCAGTCCTGCGCTGTCAGCGCTTTCAAGGCGCTTTGCATAATGCAGATAAGCATTTTCGTAGTCGTACAGGTCGTAGTAGTTGTTTGCAAGACCGACGTCCAGTCTGTATCTGCCGGGATAGAATTCTTCTATCTTTCTGTACACCTCGAGAGCCTCTGCAGGCTTATTCATGTTTTCAAGAACAGTGGTCTTGAAATAAAGGAGAGGATAATAATCCGAACGGTTTTCGAGTCCCTTGTCAACGAGAGCTAACAGCTCATCATTTGACAGAGTCTTTTCCTGAAGCTCTGCGGCACGGAAATAGACCTCATAGGCAAAGTTTATATCGGACTCGTTCTTCTCAGCCTTTTCGATTATGGCATTATAAATCTTCAGTGCTTCGTCGGTTTCGCCCTTGCCCTCAAGGACTCTTGCCCTGCAGTAGTCAAGTGCATCGCATTCAATGTTATGTCCCTCAAGATACTTTATCTGCTCTTCTGCACCGTCCCACTCTTCTGCGTCGCAGAGGATTCTGATGCGGTAGATGTAGACAGAAAGCTCAAGAGTATATTCAAGGGATTCGCCGAAGCTGTTGTAGGCGGCCTGAAGCATATCCTGCTCATACTGCTCGATACCAAGCATATAATAGCTCAGTGAACCGGGGCTGACTTCCACCATCTTTTCTGCCTCATGCAGAGCGCCGTCCAGATCTCGCTTTTTCGAGCGGAGAATCGAGCGGCGCAGATCGTGAGCGTTGCTTCGTCTCTTGGGTCCTGCTTCGATGGAAGCAGCGGCCTTGTTGAGTGCCTCGTCAAATCTGTCAAGCTGAGCGAGAGCCACAGCCTGTATGTAATAAATATCGTCGAGCTTGTTTTTGCGTGCCTTTTCCTTTTCGGTCTCGCCTTCGGGAAGCTCAGCGACAGCCTTTTCCCATTCGACAGCGCTTTCAAGAGCCTTTTCTGAATCGTTCTTATTGCTCAGAAGCTTGCTCTTGAGATTGAGCAGATCGCATTTCTGCTCGATTGTTTCAGGCACGAGCTGAGCTACGATTTCCGCAGTCTTCTCGTTTTCATCGGACTGGAAGCAAAGCCATGCGTATTCATAGAGCTCCTCGAAATCGAGAACGCCTGCATTGAACTTTTCGTTATACTGCTCCTTTGCCTTGGCACAGGCGTCATCGAAGAATTTTCTGAAATTCTCCTCGAATGGATATTCAGTGACAAGCTCGAGGATAAGATCCTTTGCCTCAACATAACGTTCAAGATTCATAAGGCATTCGGCATGAACATAACGAGCGGCGAGATAACCCTTTGATTTTGCAAATTCATAATCTGAAAGAGCCTCTTCATACCTTCCTGCAATGCTGAGTGAGTCGGCACGGTTTGCCCTGATTGCGGGATTCTCGGGATACTGCTCGGCGACGGCATTGAGAATTTCAAGAGCCTTGTCGTTGTTGTCGGATTTTATCTCGATGCGGCCTCTGAGAATGTCTGTAAAGGGGTGTTTTATGCCGGCTTTCTCAATGTCCTCAATAGTTGCTCTTGCGGTATCCAGCTCACCCTTCTGTATTTCGCTGCGAGCCTTGAAATACAGGTTGAAATAGCAGTCGGGATTACCCTCGGTACTCTCATCGAAAAGATCATAGGGTACATGAGGATCGTTGTTTATGCCGGAAAGCACGGCGTTGTCGATATATGCCTTGGGGAATATCTCGTAAAGAGCCTCTGTATTATCGGTAATAGAAAATTCCTTGTCAAAAAGCTGCCATATTTCTCTGGGCAAAGCATCATTATCCATGCAGAAGCGCAGGAGGGCGTTCCTCGCATCAAGCCTTGAGTCAACAGACTGACATACGTCATCTGCGAACAGATGGCGCCATTCTTCGATATTGATTCTACGCTTGAAATGGTTGTAAACATCAGCAACACGATCAACCCACAGATCAACGGGAGTTTTTTCCTTTTCTGATTCCTGTTCGTCCTTTTCGTTTGCGTATTTTATTGCTTCCTCGTATTCGGAGCGAAGTGCCATAAATTCCTCGGGCTTTTCTTCCGGGTGGACGAATTTTAGCTTCTCGTGATAAGCGTTTGTGATGGCATCTGTATCCTTTGTTTTTTCGATGCCAAGAGCGGTCCACATTTCCATTTTCGCTGCCTCCATATACATAATGTTCTGAAAACATGTATTTTTCTTTACATTTAATAATAACAAATCCGGAATTGTAATTCAATAGAAAAGATGAGAACATTCCTGCCGTCAGATACCCTGATGTTGACAAAATACGTCCGATGGCATATGATAAACATAATATCTGTAACTATGAGTATCTCAGGAGTGAAAAAATATGTTTGGAGAAAAGCATCTGATTATTCTGGCAATAACCTTTGCGCTGATCGTTCTGCTGAGCATTCTTTCGAGAAAAATCAAGCTGAAAACAGCCTGCAGGCTTCTGCTGTATATTGGAATAGTATCTGAAATCATAAAGATAGTCTACTACATCACAGCAAACGAAGAAAAATACGGTGGAGTACTGCCTAAGACCGATCTGCCCTTTCACCTGTGTTCAATTCAGATACTGCTGATAACCATAGTCAATGTTGTGCCAAATGAAAAAATAAAGAGAGTTATTTTCAGCTTTATGATGCCAAGCTGCCTGTTCGGCGGAGTTGCCGCACTGCTGATCCCTACCTCCTCATCTCTTACAGGCGGTATAGCCATAACACTTCAGTACTTTGGATATCATGCAGCAATAATCGTGTTTGCAATAAAGCTTATGACCTCGGCAGAGTTCAAGCTTACGGTCAAAGACTATTTCAACTGTCTTAAGTTTCTGTTTATCATGATGTTCTTTGCTGTGTACATAAACAGTATACTTTATGACGGTGAGTCAAAGATAAATTATATGTATGTAGTTTCTCCTCCTCAGGAAGGACTGCCTTTCCTCAACGAAAACCACGGCTGGCTCGTGTACATAGCACATTACGCCTGTCTCGTTCTTTTCTGTGTTACACTGTTCTACATAAAGCCTATATGCGCTGCTATATTCAAATCGAAGAAAAACAAGGAAATCGAAGAATAGGAAAACAGCCCCGATAATATATCGGGGCTGTTTTCTTTGTGAGTGTCGGGTGAAAAATAAAAAAATTAAAAAAATATCTATGATTTTCTGATTTGATAATATATAATAGTGTATATTATGTTTTGTGTGATTATTAATGGCGCAGAAACGAGGTGTACCATGGCAGAAAAGAAGAAACGTAAAAAATGGATAAAAAAGAGACATTCGGTTGTTATAGCTCTTTTGAAAGGCCCACTCGGCCTGTACACCCGAATGCGCTATAAAATAAAGCTGGAAAAATTCAAAAACTACGATGGTGGTCAGTATCTTATACTTTCAAATCATCAGACTGCCTTTGACCAGTTCTTTGTATCCCTGTGCTTTCCGAAGCATGTGTATTACATAGCAAGTGAAGATCTGTTTTCCAAAGGCTGGCTGTCAAAGCTCATATCGTGGCTTGTAGCGCCCATACCCTTCCGCAAGTCTACCTCCGACCTGTCAGGAGTGCGAAACTGCATAAGGGTAGCAAAGGAAGGCGGCAGTATTTCGGTATTTCCCGAGGGTAACCGAACCTTCAGCGGAACTACCGAGTATATGAAGTCGGGCGTTGCATCGCTGGCAAAGTCGCTTAAGCTTCCAATAGCCTTTTACCGCATAGAAGGCGGCTACGGAGCACACCCGAGATGGAGCGATGAAGTCAGAAAGGGAAAAATGCGCGGATACTTCTCAAAGGTGATGCCCTATGAGGAATTCAAGGATATGTCAAACGAAGAGCTGTTTGAGATTATCCAAAAAGAGCTCTGGGTGGACGAGAGGGAAGACAAAACGCTGTTCTACGGAAAGAACAACGCAGAGTATCTCGACCGTGTCATGTATGTATGTCCCCATTGCGGCCTGTCCGAATTTGACAGCAAAAAAGACATAGTCACCTGCAAAAAATGCGGCAGACAGATAAGATATCTGCCGAGTAAGCAGCTTGAGGGAATCGGATTTGAATTCCCGTATAAGTACGTAAAGGAATGGTACGACTATCAGTGCGATTTTGTTCGAAAGCTTGATATGTCAAAGTACTCTGAAACACCTATATATACAGATAATGCAAAATACAGTGAAAACATCTACTGCAAGAACAAGATAGAGATAGACGAAAATGCTGTTCTTAGTATCTTTGCAGACAGATTCACAGTAAAGGCAAAGGAAAAGGAGGACGTGTATCCGTTCTCTGAGGTCTCCGCAGCGACTGTGCTTGGAAAAAACAAGCTCAATATCTACATTGGAGACAGGATATTCCAGTTCAAGGGCGACAAGCATTTCAATGCGGTCAAATATTTAAACCTCTACTGCCATGCAGTAAATACAGCAAAGGGGGATATTTATGGCGAATTTCTCGGACTTTAGTGTATGGGGCGGCATAAATATAATTGCAGTGCTCCTCATCAGCCTGCTTTTTGCAAATCTTCTCAAAAGAAAGATAAAGCTGCTTCGCAATTCTCTTATACCCACAGCGGTTCTGGGAGGACTTATTCTTCTGCTTATTTCCGTCGGATATGAGCAGATATTCGGACAGAATATGTTCAACACTCAGTTTTTCGGGGGCGATGGAATCACCACCCTTGAAATGACAACATACCACTGCCTTGCTATCGGATTTATCGCAACCTCATTCAAGCCTTCAAAGGAAAAGGTCGATAAGAAGCGCGCAGGCGATGTGTTCAACACAGGCGTCACCACCGTTGCCACATATCTTATTCAGGGCGTAGTGGGACTTGGCATTACCATCATTGCCGCAATGTATTTCATGCCTGATTTCTTCGAGGCAGCAGGCATTATCCTGCCCTTCGGCTACGGACAAGGCACAGGTCAGGCGATGAACTACGGAAACATCTACGAAACCGACTACGGTTTTGTGGGCGGCAAGAGCTTCGGACTTACCATAGCAGCCTGCGGCTTCCTTTGTGCAAGTCTCGGCGGCGTCATCCATCTCAACATTCTCAAGAAAAAGGGAAGAATAGAGATTTCCGGCGACGAAAAGGCAGAATGGCTCTGCGGAAATGATGTGCAGACTGAGGATGAGGTTCCTATGAACGGAAGCATGGATAAGCTTACCATTCAGATGGGATTTGTCCTTGCCGCATATATTATTGCGTATCTTATCATGCTTGGACTTGGAACACTTCTTCCGGGACTGAGCTCCATTCTCTACGGCTTCAACTTCCTTTTTGGCGTGCTTGTGGCAGTTGGTATCAGCTCCATTCTCATTGCTCTTCGCAGAAAGGGTGTAATGAAGCGCCAGTATGTAAATACATTCCTCATGAACCGAATCAGCGGCTTCTTCTTTGACCTCATGGTCGTTGCAGGTATCGCTGCTATTCAGATCGACGTTCTCGAAGGCTACTGGCCGGTGATAATCATACTTGCAGTGGCAGGTCTTATTATAACCTATCTCTATAACCTTCTTGTTGCTCATGTGCTGTTCCCTCAGTACAAGCATCAGCAGTTCCTGGCAATGTACGGAATGCTGACAGGCACCGCCAGCACAGGCGTAATACTGCTTCGTGAGATAGACAGAGACCTGAGCACACCTGTTTCTGAAAACCTTGTTTATCAGAACGTACCCGCTATTGTACTCGGCTTCCCCATGATGATAATAGCAACCATGGCTCCTAAACAGCCCATATTCACACTTATCATAGTGGGAATATATTTCGTTGTGCTGAATATTGTACTGTTCCGCTCTAAGATATTCCGCCGCAAAAAGAAGAACAAGACGGAAGAATAAAAACGGATTCAAAAGGACGGTGTCCTTTTGCAGGGTCAAGGGGCAGAGCCCCTTGCAGGGTTTGGGACGGAGTCCCAACTTATAGTGCAAAGCAAAGGCCTCGGGCATTGCCCGAGGCCTTTGAAATTATGATAAGTTGAGGACTGCCGTCCTCAAACACCTGCGTCAAGGGCGCTGCCATTGACAAACCCGTCGCCTTTGAAGAAGGCGATGCATTGATAAATCAATGCCGAAACTTTTGATTTTACAGTGCCATGAGCAGCTTCTCAAAATCGGAAGAAAGACAGGTGGTGCATACAGCGGTCACGGGACCTGACATAAATACAGTGCCGTCCTCTGCTATTTCAACAGACAGCTCTCCACCGGGCATATGAACAGTTACTTTATTGCCGGTAAGACCCATTCTGAAAGCCTCACTTGCCGCAACTGTAGCACTGGTTCCCGAAGCGAGGGTATAGCCTGCGCCGCGCTCGTATGTCTCAAGCTTTATGTTCTCATTGTCAACTACTTCCATGACGTTTGTGTTGATAGGCTCAGCGAAAATCTCACTTCGCTCAATGTACTCGCCGATTTCACGTACCATCTGAGCAGAGATATTCTCCATGGGGATAACGCAGTGGGGATTGCCGATGGTAAGGCAGGTGACATAGCACTCAAGACCGTCGAGCATCATGCGCTTGCCGATAAGCTTTTCGTTGCTTTCCTTTTTCGGGTCGTCCATATAATTGATCTCGCCCAGTGCGACCTTTGTCTCACTGCTGTCCTCGTTGAGACATTCGACCTTTATTTCTCCGCCGGGAGTATTGAAGGAAAACTTCTTATCTGTAACATAGCCTGCATCACGCAGATAGTGAGCAAAAATTCTGACACCGTTGCCGCTGTTTTCAGCTTCAGAGCCATCGGGATTGTATATACGAAGGGAAATATCATCGCCCTTGAGGATAGGGCCGTAGAGTATACCATCGGAACCTATGCCGAAATGTCTGTCGCAGATATATCTGACTCTTGCAGGGGTAAGCTCAAAATCATTCTTGTAGGGGTCGAGAACGAGATAGTCGTTGCCGAGACCGTGATATTTTCTGAGAATAATACTCATAGCAGATACCTCCGATATTTTTCTGTAATTATAATATGACATAATGAAGAAAAATATAATAGTCATAAGTGCTTGAAATGTTGCAAAATGTGCTATACAATCATAATGGTGAGGTGAGAATATGACCTATGAAAAGAGAGGATATCTCAACAGCAACTTCAGACTGTTCCACATAAGCGAAAAGTCCGATAAGACCTTTGACTATCATTACCACGAGTTTGACAAGATAGTGTTCATGCTGGAGGGAGATGTTACCTATACAATAGAGGGCAACACCTATCATCTCAAGCCCGGGGATATAACCCTCGTGCGTCACAATGAGATACATCGCCCCGAGATAAGCCCCGATGTAAATTACGACCGTTATATTCTCTACGTAATGCCCAATTATATTTCAAAATCCAGTGACGATGAGCCGTCGCTGTCAAACTGCTTCCAGCTTGCTTCAGAAAAAAACGAGCACGTGCTCAGTGTTGACAGTGAGCGCCTCAGTAAGATAACCGACCTGCTCAGAGAGCTGGAAGCCTCCCTTGAGAGTCAGAAATACGGGGCAAAGCTTTACTGCTCGGCAATATTTGTCCAGCTTATGATACTGATAAACAGAGTAACCTTCTCAAAGCGTCCTCATACAGTCAAAAGCGAGCCGAAGGACGAGCGCATAGTGGCGGTGCTGAAATTCATAAATGACAATCTTACGGAAGATATGTCGATAGAGCGCATATCGAAAAAGTTCTTCATAAGCCGTTATCATCTCATGCGAATCTTCCGCGATGCAACGGGAGAGACAATACACAGCTATATAAGGAAAACACGCCTGCTCAGAGCGGCAGAGCTTCTCAGGCAGGGCGTGCCTGTGGTAAAGGCCAGCGAAGAGTGCGGCTTTTCGGAATACTCCACCTTCTTAAGGGCTTTCCGCACGCAGTTCGGAAAATCCCCATCAAAGCTGACAAGTGATGAATCGGCAATGGCGGATATATATGATTATTAACACATCATTTGTTGACCGCAGAATGTATAGCGGTTATAATTATAAAAACGATCAAGGCAGGTGTGTGCGTGGAAAACATACGACGTGATCCGCTGGGCGGCGGAAAGATAATATATGTAAGCGCATCACACACCTTTGGTACAGATGCTGTGCTTTTAGCGGACTTTGCTAAGGCGAGAAAACGTGACAATGCACTGGATCTCGGAACAGGCTGCGGAATAATACCTCTTCTCTGGTGCAGCGGTGAAACCACAGCCTACGCAACAGGACTTGAAATAGATCCTGATGCAGTGGAAATAGCGAAAAAGAGCGCAGAGGAAAACGGCTGGGGCGAAAAACTAAGCTTCATAAATGCAGATATGCGTGAAATAAAGACTGTGCTAAAATGCGAAAGCTTTGACCTTATAACCTGCAATCCGCCTTATTTCAAGGCAGAGAGCGGATTTATAAGCCCCGGTGCAGCCCGTGCAAACGCACGCACCGAGCTTACCTGCACCATAGACGATGTGTGCACAGCGGCAGCATTCGCACTCAGATACGGCGGCAGATTCTGTATGTGCCACCGTCCCGAGCGGCTGACCGACGTGCTGCTCAGCATGAGGCAGTATAAGATAGAGCCGAAACGCTTGCGTTTCGTGCAGGACAGAGCAAGGAAAGCACCGTGGCTGTTTTTAGTGGAGGGCAGAAAGGGCAGCAAAAGCTCCCTTGAAATAGAAACACCACTCATAATGAAAAACGACGACGGAACACGAACAGAAGAAATGCAGAGAATTTACGGAAAATACGGGGAGGGATTCAATTGACAGGACGACTTATCTTAGTCGGCACACCAATAGGCAATCTCTCCGATATGAGTCCGAGAGCCATAGAAAACCTCACAGAATGCGACTTTATAGCCGCAGAGGACACAAGGGTTACATTAAAGCTGCTCAACCATTTCGGCATAAAAAAGCCTATGGTCAGTTATTTTGAGCATAATAAATTTGAGCGTGGCGAGCAGATATGTCAGAGAATCCTCGACGGCGAAACCTGCTGTCTGGTCACAGACGCAGGAATGCCTGCAATAAGCGACCCCGGCGAAATGCTTGTCGCACAATGTGCCGAAAAGGGGATAGAGGTGCTGTGCATACCGGGTCCCAGTGCAGTGGTAACAGCCCTTGCTCTGTCGGGACTTCCAACAGGCCGTTTTACTTTTGAGGGATTTCTCAGTGTTGCAAAGAAAAGCCGCTTTGCTCATCTGGAAGAGGTAAAAGGCGAAAAGCGCACCATGATATTCTACGAAGCACCTCATAAGCTACTCAGTACCCTTGAGGATATGTACTCAGTCTGGGGCGACAGGAGAATATCTCTTGCCAGAGAGCTTACAAAGCTTCATGAGGAGACAGTACGCACCACTCTCAGCGAAGCGATAGCAAGATACAAGGAAAAGCCGCCCAAGGGCGAGTTCGTTCTTGTAATCGAAGGAGCAGCAGAAGAAGCGGAAAAGGAATACACCATTGAGGATGCAGTGACAATTGCGAGGAAGTATATTGGAAAGGGCCTGTCCACCAGCGAAAGCGCCAAGAAGGCAGCAACCGATACAGGAATAAAAAAGGCAGAAATATATAAAATATTAGTCAGTGAAAACGAATAAATCGTTCCAATTTGAAAGGAGATAATCATATGAAAACAATTGGTAAGATTCTCATCGCCGCAGCCGCAACAGCTGCCGCAGTAGTTGTTGCAAAGAAGGTAATCGACGAAATCGAAAAGACAGATAAAAACAGCAAGATCGTACAGGGCTACAAGAAGGTAGTCGGCACTGTTACAAACATCATAAACGGCCACAGCGCAGGCAGACCGAAGAATTTCAGCTGGGACGGCTATGATGTTGACTTCTACGGCGATGACGACGATGATTGCCGTTGTATGTGTGACGAGTGCCTGTTTGACGACGGCTGCGACGGAGACGAGGATTACTTCGCATTTGACAACAGCGAAGAGGATCAGGATTTCTTCGATGATACTCTCGATTTTATCCAGACTGAAAATGCCGAGCCTACCGAAGAGGAAATTCAGGAGATAATCAACGAAGAAATGGCTCAGGAGCAGATTGATAAGTTACTCAGCGAAATTGACGCAGAGGATGAGAAATAAATGAAATACAGATACGGCAGAAATGTGCTGATAACAGGTGCGTCCGGCGGTATCGGACTCGCCTGTGCAGAGCTGTTTGCGAAAAAAGGCTTCAATGTCTGCGCCTGTTCCCGTTCGGCACCTCCCAGAGAGGATATGCACGTGCTTAAAATGGACGTGTGCAGTGAAGAGAGCATAAACGAAGCATACCTGTCTCTTGAAAAAGCAAATCTGCTTCCCGATATCATTGTACACTGTGCAGGGATGGGCATCGGCGGAGCAGCAGAAGACACAAGCAACGAAGCGGCGCATAAGCAGATGGAGACAAACTATTTTGGCGTGCTCAACGTCAACAGACGTTTTATGCCTCACATGAGGGAGCAGGGCAGAGGAATGGTCATAATAGTTACCTCTGTTGCGGCTTTCATAGCAATTCCGTATCAGTCTCATTACAGTGCATCAAAAGCTGCCCTCGAAAGCTACTGCGAGTGTCTGAGAATGGAATCGGGCAAGTATGGCATACGTGCTGCCTGCGTAGCACCGGGAGACACAAAAACAGGCTTTACCGCCTACAGAAGCATGGAGATTCCCGAGAACTCTGTATATAAGGAGGACTGCGAGCGCTCTGTTGCCAAAATGGCAAAGGACGAGCAGAACGGCAAGCCTCCCGAAAGTGTTGCAAAGGTCGTATTCAAAATCGCAAAGCGCCGCAACCCTCCCATTCGTACAACGGTGGGTTTTGCA
>JAZSNZ010000280.1:0-14765 GCA_045536645.1 Acutalibacteraceae bacterium | reverse complement strand
TGAACCTCGATAAACTCGCCTGCTTCGTTCATGATAAGGTTCATATCCACCTCAGCGGCAGAATCCTCAACATAGCAAAGGTCGGCAATGGGAGTATTGTCTGAGATACCAATAGAAACTGCGGCAATCTGATGGACGATGGGGTTCTTTTCAATAAGACCCTGCTCAAGCCACTTTTTTATTCCAAGCTTAAGTGCCACATAGGCACCTGTAATGGAAGCGGTGCGAGTGCCGCCGTCGGCCTGTATAACGTCGCAGTCTATCCATATGGTGTTTTCGCCCAGAGCCTCGAAATCAACTGCGTTTCGAAGGCTTCTGCCGATAAGGCGCTTGATTTCGGTGCTTCTCCCGTCGGGCTTGGAGGTCTCTCTGCGCTTGCGGGTGGGGGTAGAGGCAGGGAGCATGGCATATTCTGCAGTCAGCCAGCCTTTGCCTGTGTCTTTCAGAAAGGGCATCGTACCTGTTTCCAGCATGGCAGTGCAGAGAACTCTTGTGTTGCCCCAGTTAATAAGTACAGAGCCGCCTGTGGTGTTTGTGAAATTAGGGATTATCTCAATGGGGCGAAGCTCGTTGTTTTTTCTTCCGTCAGGTCTCATTTTATTATTCCTTTCAGATATCAAGTCCGTAAATAGCCTTGTATTTTTCGGTCAGATAATCGACATAGTAAGCAGGGTCAAAGGGAGCGCCAACGCACTTCTCAAGAAGAACCGAGGGGTCATAAAGACAGCCGTATTGATAGATATGCTCGGTGAGCCATGCACTGATGTTCTCAAGGGTTCCCGAAGCAATTTCCCCATCGATATCGAGGTCTTCTCTCATTTTTGCCATTATCTGAGCGCTGTATGCAGAGCCCAGTGCATAGGAGGGGAAGTAGCCTATCATCCCGCCGCCCCAGTGGGTATCCTGCAGAACGCCTCTGGTGTCATCGGGAACATCGATTCCAAGGTACTCCTTGTATTTTGCATTCCAGGCATCAGGCAGATCTTTTGCGGTTATCTCGCCTGCGATCATCTGCTTTTCAAGCTCGTAGCGAACCATAATATGAAGGGAATAAGTGAGCTCGTCGGACTCAGTTCTTATCAGTGAAGGCTCACTTTTGTTTACTGCAAGGTAAAAATCATGGGCGGTAACGTCCTCCATCTGAGAGGGGAAGAGCCTTTTTACTTCGGGGAAAATGAGATTGCAGAATGCTTCGCTTCTGCCTATGTTGTTTTCAAAAAGCCTCGACTGGCTTTCGTGGATACCCATTGATACTCCGCCTGCTAAGGTGGTGGCGGTGAGCTCATTGCTGACACCAAGCTCATAGAGTGCGTGACCGCCCTCGTGAATGACAGAATACATTGAGCTTGTGAAATCGTCATGATAATGGGTGGTGATCCTTACATCGTCAGGGCAGAAGTTTGTTGTAAAGGGATGCTCAGTCTCGCCGATGGCACAGCGCTCACGGCTTATTGACATTACCTTCATAAGATAATCCGAAAGCTCACGCTGTTTGTCAACAGGATAGCTCTCTTTCATAAAGGGGAAATCAAACTGCTGCTTTTCGCCGATAGCCTTGATAACAGGAACAAGCTTTTTACGCAGTGCATCAAAGAACTTATCTGCAATATCTGTTGTAAGACCTCGCTCATACTGGTCAAGCAAAACGTTGTAGGGATTTTCCTCAGGCTTATAGTACTGAGCGAAGCGGCGGTTTGTATCGAAAATCTTCTGCAGATAGGGGCAGAAGGTTTCAAAATCATTCTCTTCCTTTGCCTTTTTCCACACACCGTCAGATTCGTTTATCAGCATGACATATTCCTGATATTCTTCTTTCGGAATGCTGGACATATAGTCGATGCTTCTCATAAATTCGGAAACTTCACGTGCCTGACGCTCAGTAAGCTCTGCTTTGTTTTCGGAAAGAAAACGGGCAAGCTTAATAGTTTCTTCGCCTGCAGTCAGGTCGTAGCTCAGTCCTGAAAGGTACGCCATGGTTCTGCCTCTGTTTTCAGCACCTGCAGTGGGTGCGCCTACAGATGCATCATAGCTGAGAACACCCATTGCGTGGCTCAGGGCGTGAATTTTAAATTCAATATCTCTGAAAGCGTTGAAGGCTTCTTTTACTGTCATATTGATTACCTCGAAATTATTTTTTGTACCATGAAGGGATAATGTCTTTCATGTTGTCATACCAGCGGAGAATATCTTCTGCCTGATTCTTCATGACCTGTATTTCCTGTTCTCCGAAGGGGATAGCCCAGGGAAGAGAACTGAGAGTGTTGCTTGCGATGTAAAGAGCAAGCAGACGCCAGAACAGCTCGGGAACATCTTTTCCAAAGTACCCGTCAACCGTACCTCGGGCAAAAGCAGGGGAGACCTGAGCGCTCCACACAATGCGGTTGAATTCCTCCCACGGGTCGCCGTAGTCGTTGCGGTCAAAATCTATAATAAAAACTCTGTTCTGAGATATCATCATATTTCCGATATGGAAATCCCCGTGCTGAAAGCACTGGGGACGGTTCGTAATAAGGTGTCTGTTTTCGGCTATATAGTCAATAAAGAGCTGTCCGTTATCGTATTTCAACGGGCAGGTGGAATACAGGCTCAGCTTGCGGTCTATTTTTGCCTGAAACCGCTTATCCCAGGAAGGAATATCGCAGGGGGCAGGAACAGTGTGTATCCTGCGGAGCGTACGTCCTGCATCAAGACCGTAACTGTACTGTGACTCTTCATCGAGAGAAGGGATTATCGCCTCTGCATCATCGCCCTCTATATAGCTCTGTAGAAAATAAACGCCGTCATTGCGTTCCTCAAGCTCTATTGGGCGGCACATCGGAACACCCAGAGCATCGACCTTCTGCATAAGAGCAAAAAGGTTTTGCAGAGAAGAAAGCTTTTTTGAAGGAGAAACTCTCAGAAGAAATACATTTTTGTCCTTATCTTCGACTCTGTATTTTCTGTCCTCCGACCAGCCCTTATCAATCAGTTCCTTTGAAATAAATTCTCTCATAAACCGAATAAACGCCTTGCGTTTTCTTCTGCCGCAGTGCAGACCTCTTCGGGGGTAATGCCTCGCACTTCAGCTATTTTCTGAGCTACCAGCTCAATATATTTCGAATCATTGCGCTGACCTCTGTAGGGAACAGGTGTCATGTAGGGAGCATCTGTTTCAAGCAGGAGTCTGTCAAGAGGCACCTGTGCAGCGACCTCCAGAGGTACTCGTGCATTCTTGAAAGTTACAGCACCGCCGAGACCTATATACAGTCCAAGCTTTACTGATTGTTTCATAAGCTCCGCACTTCCCGAAAAGCAGTGCATTACACCGAGGGGACGGTACTTTTCAAGTATCTCATACATATCCCCATGAGCCTCTCTGTCGTGGAGAATAACAGGAAGGGAAAGCTCCTGCGCAAGCTCAATCTGCTGGCAAAGCACTTTCTTCTGAATATCTCTCGGTGAAAAATCGTAGTGATAGTCAAGTCCTATCTCACCGATTGCAACCGCCTTTTCGTGCTTCGAAAGCTCTTTTAATACGCTTAAATAATCTTCCGAAACATCCTCTGCCTCATGGGGGTGAACACCCACAGCGGCGTACATAAAGGGATATTTCTCGGAGAGCTCGATGGACTTATATGCCGAAGCAACATCAGAAGCGCAATTAAGAACGGCGCAGATGCCGTTTTGCGGCATCTGCGACAATACAATATCTCTGTCCTCGTCATAACGCTCACTGTCATAGTGAGCATGACTGTCAAAAATTCTCAGACTCATTATCTTACCTTTGAACCGGGCTTCATGCCGTCAGCGAAAATGACTCTTACATCGTCCTCGGCAACGTCGGCGCAGAGGATCATGCCGTTGCTTTCAACACCGCAGAGCTTAGCGGGCTTGAGGTTAGAGACGATAATAACGGTGTGACCGATAAGGTCTTCGGGCTTATACCACTGAGCAATACCGCTGACTACTGTTCTGGGATTGCCTGTGCCGTCGTTGAGAGTGAGCTTTAAAAGCTTCTTTGCCTTCTTGACAGGCTCGCAGGCTTCAATCTTGGCGATTCGCAGGTCAACGGCGGCAAAATCATCAATGCCTATCTTTGCAATTCCTGCAAGTTCAGCTGCCTTGAGTTCCTCTTCAGTAGGCTCGTTGGTCTTTATCATTGCGTTGAGCTCTTCGATTTCCTTTTCGATATCTATTCTCTTGAATATGATGTCGCCCTTATTGACTTCCACATCGAGGGGAAGCACACCGTACTTCTCTGCGTTCTCGTAGGAAACATCGCTTTCCTTTGCACCGATCTGCTCAAATACAACGGGCATTGTAGTGGGCATGAAGGGGCAGAGGAGAGAAGAAGCGATTCTGATGCCCTCAAGGAGATTATAGAGAACGGTTGCAAGTCTGGGCTTATTAGCCTCGTCCTTTGCAAGTACCCAGGGCATGGTCTCATCGATGTACTTGTTAGCACGTGACACAAGCTTGAATATCTCAGCCAGTGCATTTGAAAGCTGAGTTTCCTCAACAAAGCCGTCAACATTTGCGCGAAGAGCCTTCATCTCAGCGATGAATTCATCGTCAAATTCGCCCTCAGCTCTGTCTGTGGGAAGCTTGCCGTCAAAATACTTTACGACCATCGCAACAGTACGGGAAACAAGGTTTCCGAGTCCGTTTGCAAGGTCAGAATTTATGCGGTTTATCATTACCTCGTTAGAGAAGGAGCTGTCAGCGCCGAGAGCCATCTCACGCATGATGTGATAACGGATAGCATCTGCGCCGTAACGCTCGCCGAGGATAAAGGGATCGACGACGTTGCCCTTTGATTTGCTCATCTTCTGACCGTTGAAGGTAATCCAGCCGTGAACAGCAAGGTGCTTGGGCAGGGGCAGGTCAAGAGCCATGAGGATAGCAGGCCAGATGATAGCATGGAAACGCATGATGTCCTTTGCGACCATGTGAACATCAGCAGGCCAGAACTTGTCGTAATCGGTGTATCTGCCGTTCTCGTAGCCGAGAGCGGTGATATAGTTTGAAAGAGCGTCTATCCATACATAGATAACGTGCTTTTCGTCAAAGGTTACAGGTACGCCCCATGTAAAGGAGGTACGGGAAACGCAGAGATCCTGCAGACCGCCCTCACAGCGGATAAAGTTGTTTACAAGCTCTGTGGCACGTGTTCTGGGACGCAGATAATCGGTGTTGAGGAGGAGATCCTCAAGTCTGTCGGCAAATTCGGAGATCTTGAAGAAGTAAGCCTCTTCCTTTGCGTCGATTACATCTCTGCCGCAGTCGGGGCATTTGCCGTCGACCAGCTGAGTCTCAGTCCAGAAGCTCTCGCAGGGAGTGCAGTACTTGCCCTCGTAAGCACCTTTGTAGATATAGCCCTTATCATAGAGAGCCTTGAATATCTTCTGAACAGACTCTACGTGATAATCGTCGGTTGTACGGATAAAGCGGTCGTACTTAACGTTCATGAAGCCCCAGAGATTCTTGAAAATTTCAACGATCTCATCAACATACTGCTGAGGAGTCTTGTCAGCGTCGGCCGCCTTCTGCTGTATCTTCTGACCATGCTCGTCGGTTCCTGTAAGGAACATTACGTCATAGCCCTGCATTCGCTTATATCGAGCAATCGAGTCACATGCAACAGTAGTGTAGCAGTGACCGATGTGCGGATTTCCCGAAGGATAATAAATCGGTGTTGTGATGTAAAACTTCTTGTTTTCCATTGGTGATTCCTCCATTTATTTGCAGGTTTAATAGATTATAACACATTATAATACATTTTCAAGGCAAATAGGGAATGATTTTAAAATTATGTATTGACAAAAGTGCATCATTCTGTTAAACTCATTGACGACAACAAAGCAGGATACTTTCCTCACCTCCGTTTTTATGATGGACGGACGGTCAATAACGATTCTTATTTATCGTGTATTGCCGCGTGGTCAGGAGTATTCTGTCCACGTTTTATTTTTTATCGAATACTTGGAGGTGTTTGGTTATCAGCAGGGAACAGCAGGCTCAGATCAATGAGGAAATCCGTGACAAGGAAGTACGTGTTATCGGTCCCGACGGCGATCAGCTCGGAATAATGAGTGCCGAGGCAGCGCTTGACATTGCAGCCGAAAAGGAACTTGACTTAGTTAAAATCGCACCGCAGGCAAATCCCCCCGTGTGCAAGATCATGGACTACGGCAAGTACCGTTTTGAACAGCAGAAGCGTGAGAAGGAAGCAAAGAAGAATCAGCATGTCGTAGAGATAAAGGAGATTCGACTTTCCCTTAACATCGATACCCACGACTTTGAGACAAAGGTAAATCAGGCGAAGAAGTTCATCAAGAGCGGAAACAAGCTTAAGGTTTCCATCCGCTTCAGAGGCCGTGAGATGGGTCACCCCGAGCACGGTACCGAAATAATGCGCCGCTTTGCCGAAGCTCTCAGCGAGGTTGCTAACGTTGAAAAGCAGGCTGCACTTGAAGGCAGAAACATGCTGATGATAATGGTTGCCAAACCTGTCAAGTAATAAACAAGGAGGAAAATCCAAATGCCTAAGATCAAAACCCATTCGGGCGCAAAGAAGCGCTTCAAGATTAGCAAGAACGGAAAGGTTCTTCGTATGCAGGCAAACCACAGACATAAGGCTAACAGCGCAGCTAAGCCTGCAAAGAGAAAGAGAAGCCTGAGAGGCACTGTTGTTACCGATAAGACAAACGTAGCACAGGTAAAGAGACTCATTCCTTATAAATAATAACCGTAATTTGGAGGTAACAATAAATGGCACGTGTTAAAGGTGCGCTTGCAACGCGCAAGAGAAGAAATAAGACCCTGAAGCTTGCTAAGGGTTACTGGGGTGCAAAATCCAAGCACTTCAAGATGGCTAAGGAAGCCGTAATGAAGTCCGGCCAGTACGCATACATCGGTCGTCGTCTCAAGAAGAGAGACTTCAGAAGACTCTGGATCACCAGAATCTCCGCAGCATGCAAAATGAACGGCATCAACTACTCTACATTCATGAACGGCCTCAAGAAGGCAGGCATCGAGCTCAACCGTAAGATGCTCTCCGAGATCGCAATCAGCGATGCAGAGGCATTTACCGCTCTCGTAGAGAAGGCAAAGGCAGCCCTTTAATAATCTGAAAGTGCGTCCGGCAGTACTTACCGGACGCACTTTTTAAGCTGTTTACGGCAGTGTTGATTTGCTTAAAACGGAGGTGCAATATGGCAATTGAGATCACCAGCAAAGACAATCAGACGGTAAAGGATATAGCCAAACTGATGAGCAGTGCAAAGGAACGCCGAAGCCGTGGAATGTTCGTGGCGGAGGGGTTGCGTTTATGTGGAGAAGTACCCGAAAACGGTATTGAAATTGAGGAACTGCTTTATACGGAAGAAGCGTATTTAAAGCATACAGAGGAAATTGAAAAGCTTGAGAAACAGGCTAAAAAAGCATATCTTATCACAGAGGAGATATCGCAGAAGATATCTGATACCCTGACCCCTCAGGGTGTATTCTGCACAGGCAGAATGAAGAACAATACCCTTGACACAGAAAATATGAAAATCGACGGGCAGTATGTACTGCTTGAGAATATACAGGACCCATCAAATGTGGGAGCAATTTTCAGAACAGCAGAGGCAATAGGTTTAAGCGGTGCCATTCTTTCTTCTGACTGCTGCGACCTTTACAATCCCAAAGTAATGAGAGCAGGTATGGGAGCGACCTTCCGCTTCCCCTTTGCAGTAGTCAGCGATGTCCCTGCATTCATCAAGAAAATCCGCTCTGCAGGTATGAGACCTCTTGCATCAGTTCCCGATGCAGATGCGAGCAAAATTACTTGCGTAAGATTTTTCAAAGGTGTTATAATGTGTGTCGGAAATGAAGGCAACGGTCTGACACAGGAAACAATTGCCGCCTGCGGCGAGCGTGTGACCATTCCGATGAAGGGCAGAGCAGAATCGCTCAATGCTGCAACGGCAGCATCGATCATGATGTGGGAAATGACACGCAACTACGTGTAAGGAGTGCTTGAATGTGGGCGAGAGGGTATACTGGATATGGCTTCAGCGGATTCTCGGTTTCGCCAACAGAAACACAGAGCAGGTGCTGGAATTCTTCAAAAGCCCAAAGGAGCTGTACAAGGCATCGAATAATGCAAGGCGTGAATGCATATTCTTAAGCCGTACACAGCGTGATATGGCAGCGGACAGTTCGATTATGGACGAGGCCGAAAAAATCTATGAGCAATGCAGAGAGCTGGGAATAGAGATAATAACCCCCGAAGATGAGATGTACCCCCAGAGGCTTTATGACATCTGTGATTATCCTGCTGTGCTCTACTATAAGGGCGAAATGCCCGATATAGACGACAACGTGGTGCTCAGTATGGTCGGCACAAGAAAGGCAAGCTCAGACGGCAAGATGATAGCATCGGCACTGTCTCAGAGCCTTACCCAGTGCGGTGCCATAATCATGAGCGGCGGAGCACGGGGAATAGATGATGCAGCTCACAGGGGTGCGCTTCGTGTTGGCGGCGTTACCCTGTCGGTACTCGGCTGCGGCCTTGAGGTTGATTATAATCCTTCCTGTGAAGAAACAAGGAAAAGCATTCTCGAAAACGGCGGTGCGCTGATTTCTGAGTTTCCGCCTTACTTTCCGCCGTCAAAGAGCACCTTCCCCATTCGCAACAGACTTCTGTCAGCAATGTCGCTGGGCGTTATAGTGGGCGAAGCACCGTCGAAAAGCGGAGCACTCATTACAGCAAGGCACGCACTCGATATGGGTAGGGATATGTTTGCAATTCCCGGCAGTGTGATGAGCACACTCTCAGAGGGCGCAAACATGATGATAAGGGACGGCGCAAAGCCTGTTTCCTGTGCATTTGACGTGCTGGAGGAATATAATGCAAAATATCCTCACAGACTTGTTATGCGAGGCAGTCAGACACCCATATCTCAGATAGCAAGGAACCTGCCCGAATTTGTAGATATAGAGCTTTCGGGCGGATATGCATATGTGCAGGACAACTCGGCAAGGAAGAGCGGTAAACTGGCAGAAAAGATAGAAGCAGTAAAGGGCGTTTCCGTACCGCTTTTTGGGGATGCCTCCGAAACAGCGACGGAAATCTATACACTGCTTACAGAGCATTCGCTGAACCTCGACGAGCTTTGCTTAAGGCTGTCGCTTCCTGCGCATCGCCTGCTGACGGCGATAACAGAGCTTGAGATAGGCGGTATTATCTCATCCGATTCACAGCGTAAATATTATATCAATAAACAATAGAGGGAAAAAAGAATATGTCTAAATTGGTTATTGTTGAGTCTCCCGGTAAGGTTAAAACAATCAAAAAATATCTCGGCAGTGATTACGAGGTAGTAGCCTCTGTCGGCCACGTAAGAGACCTTCCTAAAAACAGACTCAGTGTAGATGTAAAGAAAAATTTTGAGCCAAAGTATGCAATCATAAAGGGCAAGGAAGATCTTGTAGAAAAGCTCAAGGCTTCAGCAGAGAAGAGCGAGTATGTCTATCTCGCAACCGATCCTGACCGCGAGGGAGAGGCTATATCCTGGCATCTTGCTTATCTGCTGGGTCTTGATATAAACGACAGCAACAGAGTTATTTTCAATGAGATAACCGAAACAGGTATTGTGGAGGGTATGAAAAAGCCGAGATCTATCGACATGGATCTGGTCAATGCACAGCAGTGCCGCAGAATACTCGACAGAATCGTCGGCTATCGCCTCAGCCCGTTTATCTCCTCCAAGATAAGACGCGGCCTGTCCGCAGGACGTGTACAGTCCGTTGCAGTCAGAATGATATGCGACAGGGAAGAGGAAATACGTGCATTTGTTCCCGAGGAGTACTGGACAATCGATGCAAAGTTTGTACCCCAGGGCGAGAAGAAGGCATTCCCTGCAAGCTTTTTCGGCACCAAGGAAGAAAAGCTTGAGATAAAGAACGAAGAAGAGGCAAATAAGATTTTAAAGGAACTTGAGGCTGGAACATACGTTGTTTCGAACATCAAGAAGGGAACAAGAAAAAAGAATCCTGCACCTCCCTTTATTACATCGACTCTGCAGCAGGAAGCCTCCAGAAAGCTTAATTTCCAGGGTCAGAAGACTATGAAGATAGCACAGGAGCTTTACGAAGGTATTGAAATAGAAGGAATGGGCGCAGTCGGTCTTATAACCTATATGCGTACCGATTCTCTGAGAATCTCCAACGAAGCAAAGGTTGAGGCAGAGGCATTTATCGAAGAGAAGTGGGGCAAGAAGTACGTTGCTGACAAGCCCTACAAGTTCAAGAACAAGGGTGACATACAGGACGGCCACGAAGCGATCCGACCCACCATGCCTACTCTTACCCCTGAACAGGCAAAGGCAAGCCTTACAAATGACCAGTACAAGCTTTACAAGCTCATCTGGGACCGTTTCACCGCAAGCTTCATGTCCCAGTGCATTCACGATACCACCAATGTTGATATCGAAAACGGGGATTACCTGTTCAAGGCCAGCGGATATACTGTAAAGTTTGAAGGCTTCACAGTTCTTTACGAGGAATCAAAGGACGAAGAAGAAAAGGACGGAGGCAAGCTGCCTGCACTCAGCGAGGGAACAAACCTTAAGGTAAAGGATATCATGCCCAATCAGCACTTCACTCAGCCTCCTGCACGCTACACCGAGTCCACCCTCAATAAAGCGCTTGAGGAAAACGGAATCGGTCGTCCTTCCACATACGCAACCATCATTTCTACTATAGTAAGCCGTGAATATGTTGTCAGAGAGGGCAAGACATTAAAGCCCACAGAGCTTGGTGAGACTACAAACAAGCTCATGAAGGAGCGTTTTGCAAAGATAGTAAGTATCAGATTTACCGCTCAGATGCTCAAGAATCTCGACCAGGTAAAGGATGGCAAGGCAGACTGGGTAGAGACCCTCAGAACTTTCCACGAGGAATTTGAGAAGAATCTTGCAGATGCGAAAAAGGCGATGGAGGGTGTTACCCTCAAGCCTGCTGACGAGGAGACCGACATGGTCTGCGAAAAGTGCGGACGCAGGATGGTCATAAAGACCGGACGCTACGGCAAGTTTATCGCCTGCCCCGGCTATCCCGAATGCAAGAACATCAAGTCCATCGTTACCGAAATTGATGCAGACTGCCCCAAGTGCGGCAGCAAGGTGGTCGTCAAAAAGACCAAGCGAGGCAAGGTCTTCTACGGCTGCTCGGGTTATCCCAACTGCGATTTCATGACATGGAACGAACCTACACGTCAGAAATGTCCTCAGTGCGGCGATATTCTGTATGTAAAGAACGGCAAGACGCCGAAGCTTTACTGTGCAAAGGAAGGCTGCAATTATTCCCGTGCCCTGGAGGAAAAGACAGGTGAATAAGGCTCAGATAACAGTGATCGGAGCAGGTCTCGCAGGTTGTGAAGCGGCATGGCAGATTGCAAAAAGGGGTATAAAGGTACGCCTTATCGAAATGAAAGGCAAAAAATACACACCTGCACACAAAAGTCCTCTGTTTGCAGAGCTTGTCTGCTCAAATTCCTTCAAGGCAAACCGCATTGACAGTGCTGCAGGTCTGATGAAGGAAGAAATGCGCCGAATGGGAAGCCTTCTGCTGAAGGTGGCAGATTCCTGTGCTGTTGCAGCAGGCGGAGCGCTGGCTGTTGACAGAGATCTGTTCTCAGAAGGCGTAACAAAGGCTATAAAGGAAAACGACTTTATAGAAATAATCGAAGAAGAAGTGACAGAAATACCCGCTGAGGGTATAGTTGTAATAGCAACAGGGCCCCTTACAAGCGATGCCCTCAGCGAATCCATCGGAAAACTCTGCGGACAACCCTATCTTAATTTTTACGATGCTGCAGCACCCATTGTTTCAGCAGACAGCATAGATATGGAGTGTGCCTTTACCGCATCGAGATATGACCGAGGCGGAGAGGACGATTATATAAACTGCCCCATGAACAAGGCTGAGTACGAGGAGTTTGTAGCTGAGCTTTTAAAAGCTGAACGGGCGTTGCTCCATGATGCCGACAAAGAGCTGACGGTCTATGAAGGCTGTATGCCGGTTGAGATACTTGCCTCACGCGGTGAAAACACCCTTCGCTTTGGTCCCATGAAGCCTGTGGGACTGCGTGACCCGAGAACAGGCCACCGTCCCTGGGCAAATCTTCAGCTCAGACGTGAAAACGCAGACGGCACTATGTTTAATCTCGTAGGCTTTCAGACAAATCTTAAGTTCGGCGAGCAGAAGCGTGTTTTCTCCATGATACCTGCCCTTAAAAATGCAGAATTTGTCCGTTACGGAGTAATGCACAGAAACACATTCCTTGATTCTCCGAGACTGCTCAATGCAGATTTTTCCCTGCGAACAGAAGACCGCATATTCTTTGCAGGCCAGATAACAGGCGTGGAAGGGTATATGGAATCGGCAGGCTCAGGACTGCTTGCAGGAATCAATGCAGTGCGCAGACTGAAAGGCGAAGAAACCGTAGTGCTCGATAAAGTGACCATGCTCGGTTCTCTGTCGCAGTACATATCAGATGAAACAGTAAGCAATTTTCAGCCTATGGGTGCGAATTTTGGAATTCTGCCGCCTATCGAGCCGAAAATAAGAGATAAAAGAGAACGCTATGCCGCACTTAGCAGGCGAGGTCTTGAATCTCTCGAAGAAACCATGAAAAACCGGGAGGAATAAAAATGAAAATCATAGTTGACGCATACGGCGGAGATAACGCTCCTCTTGAAATACTCAAGGGTTGTGAAATGGCTGTCGAAAAGTACGGCGTTGAAATTATACTTACAGGCAGCGAAGAGGATATCAAAAAGGTATCCGCTGAGAATAAGATTTCCCTTAATAACATGACTATTGTTGATGCTCCCGATGTTATTGCAATGGAGGATCATCCGAGAGAGATCACAAAGAGCAAGAAGAACTGCTCGATGGCAGTAGGCCTGAGAATCCTCACCGAGGGTCAGGGCGATGGCTTTGTCAGCGCAGGCAGCACAGGTGCACTTCTTATGGGTGCAACTCTTATCGTCAAGAGAATCAAGGGCATCAAGCGTCCTGCACTCGGTCCCATCATGCCCAAGGCAAACGGCATGGTCATGCTTATTGACAGCGGTGCAAATGCCGATTGCCGTCCTGAAATGCTCAAGCAGTTTGCGCAGATGGGTTCTGTCTACATGGACAAGGTAATGGGTGTCAAGAATCCCAGAATCGGTCTTGCAAACGTTGGTACTGAGGATACAAAGGGCGACGAGCTTCGAACAGCTACATTCCCGCTTCTCAAGAACTGCGAGGGAATCAATTTTGTGGGCAATGTTGAGGCACGTGACATTCCTCACGACGGCTGCGACGTTATTGTCTGCGATGGCTTTACAGGCAACATCATCCTCAAGATGTACGAGGGCGTTGCAACCGCACTGCTTGGCAAGATAAAGGGTGTATTTACAAAGAACCTCAAGACCAAGCTTGCAGCAGGCATGGTTCTTAAGGAAATGAAGGCAATGAAGAAGGAGCTCGACTACAATGAGTACGGCGGCGCACCCTTCCTTGGCGTTCAGAAGCCTGTATTCAAGGCACACGGCAGCAGCAAGGCAAAGACCTTCTGCAATGCTATCGGCCAGCTTGTTGATTTCATCAAGTCCAATACAATTGACGATATCGCTGCGGCTGTAGGCGCAGGCAAGGACGAAGCAGAATAAAAATCACAAGACTCTTTTGGTTCGTAGCCAAAAGAGTCTTTCTTGTATGAGGTGAGAATATGAAAGTGCTGATTATAAACTGCAGTCCTGTAAGAAACGGAGCAACAGCAAAAATTACAGAAATAGTTTCCGAGTGTCTTACACAGCACCAAGTGAAAAACATCTGTATTGACGATTTTGATATAGGCTTCTGCAAAGGCTGCAGAATATGTCACAATACGGCAAAGTGCATTCAATCCGATGATACAGAAAAACTTATAGAAAATTATGAATGGGCAGATATTATAATTTCGGTCTCTCCGTCCTATTGGGCAGACATACCGGGGCAGTTCAAGGTATTTATCGACCGATGCACCCCATGGTGCAATACCCATGAGCCTCATGCATCGCTGAGTGCAGGAAAGAGGGGTTATATCATAGCACTGAGAACAGGACCGAGCGAAAGAGAGTGCCTGAAAATAATTGAAACCATAGAGCATTTTTACGGTCATATGGAAATAAAGTGCTGCGGCAGTCTGTCGCTATGTTCTGTAGAAAACAGGTCTGATGCAGAACTGCGAAAAGACGAGATAATAACGTTCTGCAAAACAATATAATATCGGTACAACAAAAAAGAGCTTCCGATTTCTCGGAAGCTCTTGATTTATTCAGCAGTGGAGAGATTAGTTGGTGCCTGCCATCTTTGCAACTTCTGCAGCAAAGTCGTCTTCTCTCTTCTGGAGGCCTTCGCCCTTCTCGAAGCGTACGAAGCTCTCGATAGCGATGTCGCCGCCGAGTGCCTTAGCGGTGTTAGCAACGTACTGGCTGACCTTAAGGTCAGAATCGATAACGTAAACCTGGTTTACGAGGCAGACTTCCTCAAAGTACTTACCGATCTTACCTGCAACGATCTTCTCGATAATGTTAGCGGGCTTGTTAGCATTCTTGGGATCGTTCTTGAGCTGCTCGGTAGCGATCTCCTTCTCCTTCTCGATAACGTCAGCAGGAACTGCAGCGTCGTTGAGGTAGAGGGGGTTGAGAGCAGCGATCTGCATGCTGATGTTGTGAGCGAACTCAGCAAACTCAGGCTTTGCAGCG